>DAOVAM010000260.1 GCA_030671065.1 Candidatus Aminicenantota bacterium | reverse complement strand
TTAGCGAGGATATGCTTGAGCTGCATAGCAGCGATCTGGAAAAGAGAATCTTCAACTTGGATTAAAGAAAGTACTCATGAGGATTATTTTCTTAACAGGATTCAAGTTTTAAGGGCAGAACAATTCTATTGAGCACGAGTTAGGAAAGGGAGTTTGGACGGAAAATTGACTTCCCATATATCCTGTGCTATAAGCGTGGCACATCAGATCAAATGGAATGATCAGCAAGGAAGGAAGACAGTGATTTGCCGCAGAGCCATTTTAACGTTTATGTCTTTTCCGTCTTTGTATCAAGAGGGAACGACATGAAGAGTCCGGGCGGAGTTCTTCAGGGGAGAGTGGCCCTCATCACCGGCGGAGGCCGGGGAATTGGAAAGGGAATTGCGATAAGAATTGCTGAGGCAGGCGCGGACGTTATAATCGGCGATATCGATAGGGACAGTGCGGAACAGACTGCAAAGGAACTGGGCGCAAACTACGAAAGAGCAGTTGCTCTTCAGGTGGATGTGACCAAGAAAGAATCGATTGATGCTGTGGTGAGAAAGGTGTTGAAGGAATTCAGCACAATAGACATTCTCATCAACAATGCGGGAATCATGTTCAGAACGCGGATACTGGATATCTCTCCGGAAGAATGGGAAAATACTCTTCTTGTCAATCTCACTGGGCCTTTCCTTTTCTCTCAGGCGGTGATTCCTCTGATGAAAAAGAGCGGTTATGGACGGATTGTGAACATTTCTTCTTCTGCCGGAAGGAGTGTAAGCACTCTGGGCGGAGCCCACTACACCGCTACCAAGGCTGGATTGCTGGGATTCACCCGGGCAGTGGCCAAGGAGGTCGCATCCTTCGGGATAACCGTGAATGCTGTTTGCCCGGGCCTCATCGATACGCAGATGGCCAGGGATTCAACATCCAAGGAGGAGCTGGAGATGTTCATCCATTCCTTCCCCATCAAGAGGTTAGGACTTCCTGAAGAGATCGGAGACCTGGTGGTATTCTTAAGCTCTGAGAAGGCGTCTTATATCACGGGAGCATCCTTTGATATCAACGCTGGGGGCTTGATGATTTGAAAAAAAGGGGCCTGTCCCCTTTTTTTAGACATCTTACTTTCCTCTTCCAAGATATGTCATTTCCGAACGCTCTGGTAGAGATGGATCTTATTCTCGGAGTAGGAATAAAAAAAGTGAATATTATGTGTGTTGATCGTGTTTTTTAAGGGTTTGATAAACAAGTGGGAGGACGAGCAGAGTGACCAGAGTGGACGTGATGAGCCCTCCGACGACGACTGTGGCCAGGGGTCTTTGAATCTCAGCTCCCGGACCCTTTGCCAGTAGTAGGGGCATGATCCCGAAAATAGTGGTAAAGGTCGTCATCAGGACCGGCCTGATTTTTGAGCTCACTCCCTTGATTATGGCCTCTGTCATCGGCGAGCCTTGCTTGAGGTACCGGTGAAACGTAGAAAGAAGGACAAGACCGTCCTCGAGTGCGATGCCGAAGATAGCGATAAATCCTATGGAAGCCGGAATGCTCAAATAAAGACCGGAGATTTTGAGAGCAATAATTCCCCCTGTAAGAGCCAAAGGTATGTTTATGAGGATGACGAGGACTTCTTTAAAGGAATAGAAAATAGTAAAAAGGAGAAGTGCGACAAGAGCCAGAGTGATGGGAGTGATGATCGTCAGTCTTTTGTTGGCCTGCTGGTGGAGCTCGAACTGTCCGCCCCATTGGACAGAGTACTCGGGAGGAAGATTGACAGCATTCTCGATCTTTCTTTTCGCCTCGCTGACAAACCGGCCGATGTCCCTTCCTCTAATGTTGCACTGCACGGTGATAAACCTTTTGTTGTGCTCTCGATTGATCACCCGCGGACCGACGACTTCCTCGACCGAAGCAAAAAGTTTAAGGGGAATCTGTCCTCCTTCAGGAAGTCTGATCAGAAGATTTTCGATCTGCTCGATATCTTTTCTGAATTCAGAGCCAAACCTGAGAAAGATGTCGAATCGTCTCTGTCCTTCAAACACCTGTCCGACTGTTATTCCCCCGACCGCAGCTTTGATCGTATTCTGAATATCGCTGATATTTATGCCATAACGGGCGATTTGTTCTCTGGAGAGAACAACCTGGATGTGGTTTTGCCCTGTAAACTGCTCGACCTGGACGTTTGCCGCGCCTTTAATTTCCGAAATAGCGTCCTTTATCTCGATTGCTTTTTCTTTGAGGATATCGAAATCTCTGCCGTAGACTTTTATGGCGAGTTGAGCCTTGACTCCTGTGATGAGCTCGTCCAGGTTGTGGGCAATGGGCTGTGTGATGTTGAGATTGACTCCAGGAAAATCTTCCAGACGGTGTTCAATCTCTTCCAGCAGCTCATCTTTGTTTTTAAAACGTTTCCATTTCTGGATGGGCTTGATCTGGACCAGGATTTCCGCATCATTCACGAAGTGAGCATGGCTTCCGACCTCTCCTCTTCCAATGCGGCTGAGAATACCCGTCACTTCGGGAATGTCTTTCAAGGCCTTCTCTATGGAAGTCGTCATGGAAATGGTTTCTTGGAGGCTGATGTTCGGATCGAATGTGGCTCTGAGATGCAGGGTTCCCTCTTCCAGATAGGGGATGTACTCTCTTCCCATGAACGGGATGAGAGACGCTCCGGCTAAGAAAACAACAGCAGTGACGAGGAAGACTTTTTTCCGGTGTTTCTGGCACTGTTTAAAGAAGGGAAGGTAGGATTTTTTTATGTTTCTGATCAGGAAAGGCTCTCTAGCAACTCCTTTTTTTGCCCTCAGAAAATAGAAAGAAAGGGCGGGGGCTGATATGAGAGCAAAGATCAGGGAGCCTGCCAGAGCGAAAGAGATGGCAAGCCCCATCGGCTGGAACATTACGCCTTCCACGCCAGTAAGGGTGAAGATCGGGAGAAAAACCAGGATGATGATCACTATGGCGAAGAAGATGGGCCGCGCCACTTCTCCTCCTGCCCGACAGATTGCCTGCACTTTGTCTTCATGTTGCAGATGAAGATGG
>DAOVAM010000202.1 GCA_030671065.1 Candidatus Aminicenantota bacterium | reverse complement strand
CAATATTTTTATGACTTCCTGGTTTTCAGCACGGCCCACCAGCCCATCATAGTAAATCCTAATGTTCTTGAAGCCCTTTTTCTTGAGTATAAACTTGAGGCTTGCCGCAGAAGCCAGTGCATCAGGATCAGGATTATTATGAACCACTATAGAAATCGGCTTATTCGTTTTAATGCTGCTGAGTAAATTTTCCATTGTCAATCAATCATAGTATACAACATAACCATTAAATTCAAAACTTGGGGTCTTCCTTATTCATTCATAAGGATTGTTTGGGATGCGAAACATATAGTCGGGATCGATGTAAGGTTCATCGTGTTTGTGTCTTTCCATCAATGCTATTTTTTTCTTGAGAAGCTTGGGGAAATTCTCTCCATGAATAAATGGTGTCTCCTCTGTCCCGGAGATGATCATCCATTCGATAGGAGCTTCTTTCCACAACCGGAGAAGCTCGCGGCAGTTCAGGATCTCTCTGTCAACCATCTCCTCTAAAAGCGTCCGGCAGTCTGCTTTCCTCTCAGGATCTGTGGACTCCAAATACTCGTGCACCGCATAAATCCATACGGCTGTGTTGCGCAAAGTTTCATACAGGCAGCGTAATGCCCTGATCCTGAAATACTGGTCTTCAAAAACACGGAAGTCATGATTATCGTCCATCTGAGGAGCAAGCTCCATCTTTTTCCTTAGTAAATCTACTGCATTTGCCAGAGGATCCCAGACATGAGCGTCTATCCGCGTGAACGCTTTCCGCGCATAGTCTTTAGAAACCAGTTCGAAAAGAACATCCTGTGCCAGGTCAATCCTGTTGGGATTATGGATGGAGGTGCACATGAATTTCTCATAATACGCGCGTTCATTTTCGGGAATCCGTTCGATATGAGGAACAAGCGGACGAACGAGCAGTCTCTGCCAGACAAGGCCGTAATGCGAATACAGAGGGAGCGGCATGAAATGACGGACCGCCTGTTCAACCCATCTCCAGGCCTTCACCAAATCTTCTGCCTGCTCCTTTCCCGCGTACTGCTCAGCAATGTTGAACACAGTCTTATCGATATCCAGTTGAGGATTGAACTGGAATTCCCGGAAGACTTCCTGATTCACTGCAAAGGGGACCATATCGGGAGGTTGAATGCCTCCTAAATGAGCCAGAGTCCGGGCTTTGAGCTTATAGGAAGCGATAAGCTTTTCATGAGTCAACCAGGGGAAGGGAATCCCCAGGAGCGGCTCATGATTGGCATGTGAGCCAAAAGAATGGTAAAAGAAACAATAACTCCCTCGGGATTCAAGCTCTTCCAGGGGCTCCCTCTCTTTTTTCCGAAGAGTGGAATGATACGCTGATCCTGAGACATTCACATCCGGGTACTGTGGATGTGCATAGTTGCTTTCCCACCCTCGAGAAAGAAGGGAGTTCGCCTCCACATCGATCCGATCCTCGAGTTTTGGCCAGAGGTATTGATGCTCCCCGTAAAAGGATTCCAGGCGAGTGGTCACTCGAAACCGCGGATTGATGCTGGATGCAGAGTCGCGGAGGAGTGTGAAAAAATTAATGATGTTCAAGGCTGCGGCATTCGCAATTTCCTCATCATCTTTCCACTCTCTAATCAAGTAAGCTCCGCCATTTCGTCCCACATACAGGGACTTTGTATGCTCAAATCCAGCTCCACTGTCATTGCTCCAGATGCTCAAAAACTCAAGGGCAGGAACTTCCATCAGAAGGTTTGTGATGAGCTCCGTATAATGATTCTGAACGACTGGGTGGGCGACTGAGAGATTAAAACGGGGTTTGAGGCTCCGGAAGGGATGATCGACCCGCGCACCTCGCAGAGTCGGATATCTCTGGAATAATGTCTCGGGGACTGAGCGAGGCTCAAAGCAGAGAAGTCCGGGAACCAATCCGTATTTGACGGCAAGACGGGCGTTTTCTTTCAAAAGATCAAGATTCGCATTTAAATATTCCTGAGGATAGATGCCCTGATTCAACCTGCTTGAAACAAATTGATCCAGTGCAGGACAATACGTGTAAAAATGCGAATAGAATTCTCCCTTTATGCCCTCTTCTTTTGGATCCGGAGTAGATAAGGCATTGACCTCGATATGCGTGAGGCCCAAACGCGCGTATTCACGGATATACCTTTCGCGTCTAAAATCACGGATGATGCGGGCATATTGAGTCAAAAATATATCGAATGTGGATTTCTCGACAGAAAAACTCATTTCCCGGACCCATCCTCTGAGATGCGAAACATCACGTTCCAGGAAGTTCTCCATGAGATAAGAAAACGCAGAATACAGAAAATAAGATTTTGAACTCAGCAGCCAACAGCATTTCTTATCATCGATACTGAAGAAAACCCACTCTTTATCTGATGGCAGCTCGATCCCCTTATTCACAAGAGATTCAATCAGATCTTTATCTGCCACCGCTATATAGAATATCCCTTCGTCGGATTTCATATCAGTTTGACTGATTCTCTTGATAGCTGCGTTCGATTCAATCGATTCCAGGAGTTCCTGGGCAACTGTCGACTCCACTGGATACCCAACTTCGGGGATCCTGATAGAACGGATTTTCTGTAACGTCTCTCTGACCTTCATCCTGACCTCCTTGATAAGCCTTCCAACCTGAATTGTACAGTGAAAAAAAAGAAAGTGACAACTCTTTTGGAAAAATCTCTGACGTATCTCTTCATCGAAATCTACAGAAAATCCGTTCTCCTGGGATTTGTCATGAACTCAGCAAAACATCTTCAATAAAAGGAATATTGAAAATTCGACTCCATCTACTTTGTCAACTGCCCATTCCTCAACTGTCACAGCAACGTGATAATTTCCGGTTTTAGCAAAGCAAAAATTTCCGGTTTTATAATGTAGGGTTTTCCTTCAGACTCATATGAAGGAGAGCCCATATGAGCAAGGAATATATCACGTTGAGTCAGAAAGAGGTCAGGAGATTAAAGATACTTCACAGAGTCATGGAGGGAGAAGTGACTCAGGTGAAGGCTTCAGAGATTTTGGGGATAACGGATCGGCAAGTGCGTAATATCATTCAAAGACTCAAAGCGGAAGGCGATAAAGGCATAGTGCATAGGAATCGTGGGAGGGCATCACCGCATAGGATGGCCACAGAGCGAGAGGATTTAATAGCTGAGATAGTAGAGAGGAGGTATGTGGATTTTGGTCCGACATTAGCGGCGGAGAAGCTTGAGGAGTGTGAGAAGATTAGAGTCAGCAACGAGAAGCTCCGGCAGATCATGTTAGCCAAAGGATTATGGCAGCGTAAGAGAAGGCGACGAAAGATTTATCGCTGGCGAGAGCGGAAGGAGTATTTTGGGGAGATGGTCCAGATGGATGGTTCTCATCATGATTGGCTGGAGGGGCGCGGGTCCAAGATGGTTTTGATGGGCTATGTGGATGATGCCACAGGCCGCTTCTATGGCCGTTTTTATGATCATGAAGGGCTTTTCCCTGCCATGGACTCTTTAGAGCGCTATATTCGACACTCCGGGTGTCCTGTGAGTCTTTATCTGGATAAACACTCTACTTACAAGACTACTCGGCAGCCAGATCTAGATGAGCTTCTTCGGGGCGAGGAAGCTCAAACCCAGTTTGAAAGAGCCGCTAAGGAGCTAGACATAGAGATCATTCATGCTCATTCTCCTCAAGCTAAGGGACGGATAGAACGAGCTTTTGGGACGCTGCAGGACCGCCTGGTCAAAGAGCTGCGGCTTGTTGGGGTATGCACTATAGAAGAGGCCAATACCTTTCTGGAGGAGTTTATGCCCAGACACAATAAACGTTTTGCAAAAATGGCACTCAAGCAAGGCGATCTCCACAGACGGCTACCAATGGGAATCAAGTTCAGAGATATACTCTGTATCAAGTCCAAGCGGACAATAGCAAATGACTACACGATTCGCTGGAGAGGGAGACGCTTTTTGATCGATAATGCCTCTCTAGTGATGCGGAGGCAGAAAGTAGAGGTCAGAGAACATCTCGATGACCAGATCACGATCAAGTTCAATCGACGCTATCTAAATTTTCATGAGGTTTTTGAAGCCAAACCAGCAAAAGCCACAAAGGCCAAAAAGGTTTCCTCTGAAGTGAGAAAGAAAAAGGGCAAGTACATACCACCACCAGATCATCCATGGAAACGACATAACCCAAGACTTCACCATAATTACTATCTAGAGAGAGTTTAAGTGAAATACCAATCCGGAAATTTTCACGTTGCTAAGATCCGGAAGTTTTCACTTTGCCTTGACAGAGTAAGTTATTCAATTGTCACAGCAACGTGATAATTTCCGGTTTGTGCAAAGCAAAAATTTCCGGTTTTTTAAAAATCTGGTATGGTTC
>DAOVAM010000033.1 GCA_030671065.1 Candidatus Aminicenantota bacterium | reverse complement strand
GCAGATACTTCTGAGATTTCTGATACCATAAGCTCCTTAACTTTTTCCATCATTTTCTTCTCGCGGAAGGAGAGAGGTGTGACCAGGTTCAAATAGAACAAACTCTTCAAGACCAACGCCATATCCAGCATCGTACCAGATCTCAAGAGGTTCAGGTGCTCTTTGTACCTTCCCTTCCAGTTCATCGTGACCTCGATGCCGCCATTTCGCATGAAGTCAAAAATCTTTTTAACAGTTCTCGTCGAAATAGGTTTCCTGATCCCGATTTCTTCCGTATTGGTGGAAGGAACCATAACCAGAGTGTTGTTCGCAAAGATTCTCAGATGATAAACTCTGGACTTCTCCCCAAAATAGTTTGCCATTTGGATGTCTTCGATTATGCCTAATCCCTGATTGGGATAAATGACCTTATCACCAACCTTGAATGAATCCATGGGGCCTTATTATAATCAATCTGTCTCAAGGAGTCAAACAATTTCTCTTAAACATCAAGCCTTTATTTCTTCCTCCTCATTGTGTTCAACATAGGGCCTCATCGAAAAATCCTTGATTCAAGGCATGAAGACAAAGTTAAAAATCCAGGTTTGGAATAATCGAAATGCCATAAAGGAAAGGAATAACTGTCTTTTCTAGCTTGACAGATAAAAGCAGGTTTATTAACATACTTCTTCTAACACTAAAGAGTAGAGATAGAAAACAATGAAAAGAACCTTCCAACCCAACAAAAGAAAAAGGAAAAAGAATCATGGTTTTCTGGTGCGAATGCGGACGAAGGGCGGGCAGCACATCATCAATAACCGAAGAAGAAAAGGCAGAAAAAGACTTGCTGGTTAATGGATGAAACCTTTGCCCCTTCAGAAAGAATAAGAAAGCAAAAAGATTTTTTTCACCTGTATAAAGAAGGCAAGCGTTACAGAGGCAAATATTTCACTCTCATTTATCTCTCCAGCGCTTCAAGTGTTTCCAGAATGGCAGTTGTTGTGAGTAAAAAAGTCGGTAATGCCGTAAAGAGAAATAAAATCAAGAGATGGATAAGAACTTTATTCCGTAGGAACAAACCCTTGCTCAAGCATCCGATTGACATCGTCATCATCATAAAAAAAGAAATCCTCGAAGCCTCCTGGCCAAAGCTTAGAGAGGACTACTTCACTGCCATAAAATCCATCTCGAAGAACAACTCATCTCCATGAGAAAAAGCGCATTATTCCTTATAAGGGTTTACCAGCGGCTCTTCTCGCCTCTTCTTGGGCGCAATTGCCGCTTCTACCCGACATGTTCGGCATACACCCATGAAGCTATAAAAAAATACGGCTTGCTCAAAGGAGTTTTATTGGGAGGCAAAAGGCTTCTCAAGTGTCACCCGTTTCACTCTGGAGGAGTCGATCTCGTACCTTAAGAGGCTATTCAATGGAAAAAAGAGTATTATTGGCTATTGTTCTCTCCTTCCTGGTATTGGTTTTCTACCAGGTCGTTTTTTTTAAGAGAAAACCACAGCCTGAAATCCCATCTGAGAGAATCACAGAAATCGAAAAAAAGCCTACGCAACAGCCTTACGCACAGGAAATTCCTGAGACAGTAGAGACAATTCAAAAAAAGGAGCAGCCCGGAGATAAGAGAGCATCTCAGGTCATCTCATCCCAGTTCGAAGAAGACATCCTGATCGACACCTCACTGTATCGAGCAACCTGGAGCAATAAAGGGGCTGTTTTGAAAAGCTGGAAGCTTAAAAAACATAAAGCGAAATACAATGAAGAGTCAGGTTACGAAGATTTAGATATGGTTTCTCGACGCGCATCCGAGATTAATATTTTTCCCTTTTCCATAAGAACTGATGATTCATCCTTCGATGCTCACATCAATAGTTCCCTGTATCAGTCTTCAAATTCGAGCCTGGACCTGAACGGAGGTCGGACCGGAGAACTCCGTTTTCAGTATGCGGATGATCAAGGAACACGAGTCGAGAAAATCCTGACCTTCCAGGACGGAAAATACGATTTTGACGTACAAATTAACGTCTGGAAGTATGGACAAACAATCCATCCCAAAATAATCTGGGGTCCAGGACTCAGCAACCCGACTGCAGCTGATCTCAAAAAACGACTGGGCGGCGGCGGAAGCGGAATGACTATCTTCCCGCTCCAGAAAGATTCCCGTCTCCTCGAATTAAAATACAATACAGAAAATAAACAAAAGGATCTTGTCAAATGGCAGGATCTCGTCAGCAAGAATAAAAATGTCTTTTATTTTATCCAATGGGCGGCCTACGAAGACAATTATTTCACGGCTCTCTTCCTCACGCCTTACCAGGAGGCCAATGTTTCTTTCCTGAGGGAGGGACCCGAGGAAAATCCTTACTTTCTCCTCTCAGTGACTCTCCCGCAAAAAGTCTTTATCGGTCCCAAAGAATACGACACTCTGGTTGAATTCGGTCACGAAGCAAAAAAGTTAATCCGATTCGGGATGTTTGGGTTTATTTCTGAAATTCTTCTTAAAACCAGCAAATATTTCTACGGACTCGTCCATAACTGGGGCTTTTCTATAATCCTCATCACTTTCTTCATTAAAGTTATCTTCTTTCCGTTGACCTACAGCAGCATGCGTTCGATGTCCAAAATGCAGGAGCTGCAGCCCAAAATTAAAGCCATAAGAGCGAGGTTCAAAAAGTCCAAAACAGACATCACGCAGCGGCGCAGGATGAACGAAGAGGTCATGAAACTCTACAAAACACAGGGTGTCAATCCGGCCGGAGGCTGTCTGCCCATGCTCATTCAAATTCCTGTGTTTTTTGGATTTTTCAGACTTCTGATGGTGGCCATCGAATTCAGGCATAGCCCTTTCATTCTCTGGATATCGGACCTCTCAGCACAGGATCCCTATTATGTGACGCCAATCTTGATGGGTGTGACTCAGTTCATAAGCCAAAAAATGACGCCCACAACCGCAGACCCGACTCAGGCAAGGATGATGCTTCTCATGCCTGTTATTTTCACCATACTGTTCATAAGCTTTCCGAGTGGTCTTGTCCTTTACTGGTTGACGAACAACCTCTTGCAGATCGGTCAGCAGTACATCATTAACCGTTTGCGGGAAAAAGAAAAGAGAAAAACTAATGGAAAAAGAAGAAAAAAATAGCACCGAGCAAGAATTCAAAGGAAAAAACTTAGAGGATGTCATAATCCAGGCCGAACACGGTCTCAAGCTTGACCGGAGCAAGTTCAGCTATGAAATCGTTGCTGAAAAAACAAGGCTCTTCGGAATGAAGAGCAAAGAGATAGTGATTCGCGCTTTTCCGAAAAAGGGACCGGAAGATGACCCAGTGGCTCAGTTTCTCGACGAGATTCTCTCTCTTTTCCCTCTCGATATCAAGTACAAGATCAAAAGAAAAAACGAAGTAGTCCACCTTATTTTCGAGGGGACCGATAAACATCTTCTCCTCCGGAAAGACGGAGCACTGCTGATGGCTTTCCAACACATCCTCAATAAGATCTCCACCCAGAAAGTCCAGGCCGACTGTGAATTTTACCGAAAAAGAAAGGAAAAACAGATTCAGGAGTATGCCCAGCATATGGCAGACCATGTCCATGAAACTGGCAGGGAGGAAATCCTGGATATGATGAATCCTTATGAACGACGGATCGTCCATATCGCCATAAATCAAATCCCAGGAATCACTACAGAAAGTATCGGCGAGGGATTTCTGAAGCGCATAAAGATATCCACCTCGAAAAACCAGGTGACATAACCTCTTTTTTTTTACATTCTCTGCTTACCAAAGCAATTTCAGTCCATTTTTATGGGAATGTCCCCATTAGCGCAAATTTTAGCCTTTACTGTTTCCTCTTCGCGAATTAATATATAAGCCTTGTTATGCTTGAAGATACAATCATCGCAATCTCTACTCCCATCGGTCACGGGGGTCTGGGGATAGTGCGCCTCAGCGGTAAAAGATCTCTTTCCGTTGCTAAAAGAATATTCAAACCGCTTAAAAGTGGTGCGAAAATCCTGCCTAGGCGTCCCCTGCTCGGAAACCTGTACAATTATGAACAGAAAGAGTATTTCGAAGAGGCTCTTCTGACACACTTTCCCAAACCGCACACCTACACAAGGGAGGACATGGTTGAGATCAGCTGCCATGGAAGCCCTGTCATTCTCGAGCAACTTGTTCGTCTCGGAAGCAAGGCGGGAGCAAGACATGCTGATCCTGGAGAGTTCACGCTCAGAGCCTACCTGAGAGGAAGGATCGACATCCTTCAGGCAGAGGCTGTTAACGACATCATCCATGCCACTTCCTACAAACAGGCCACAATATCCTTCAAGCAGCTCGGAGGCAGCCTTTCCAAACAGATGACTTCTATCAGGAACAAGATCATTCACCTTCTTTCTCAAATCGAGGCAGGCATCGAATTTCCGGAAGAAAGGCTGCGAACTTCAAGTCAACGGATCTTAAAAACAGTCGAAAGCGCAATGTATTCCGTAAACAGTCTCGTTGAAAGCTACAATCTGGGAAAAACACTCGCTGAAGGCATCACCTTAGCCATCACAGGAAAAGCAAACGTGGGAAAATCCACGCTCTTCAATTCCCTTCTTAAAAAAAACAGAGCCATCGTGACTCCTCATCCCGGGACGACCAGAGATTATTTAAGGGAAAAGATCAGTTTGAAGGATTCCATTTTTACCCTGATCGACATGGCTGGACTGGAAACTTCAACTCATCCCGTAGAGAAAGAGGGAATAAAAAGGGGGAAAAAAATCGCTTCTCAAGCTGACGGAGTCCTCCTCCTTCTGGATGCGTCCCGCAAGGAAACTTCTGAAGACTCTGTGCTTATAAAAAAATTCAAGAACAAAAAGATACTTCTTCTTTTCAATAAGATCGACCTCCCTTTGAAAATGAACACAGAGCGAGTGAAAAAACTGGCACAACCCAATCCCACTCTTGAAATATCCGCTCTCAAAGGAACAAACCTGAGAAAGCTGAAGGAAAAAATCTATAAACTTTTTGTTCCAACCATTGAACAGGATGAAGAAATCATCCTCCATCTGCGCCAAAAACTCATCCTTGAAGAAATCCTGGATTCTCTCATCGAGGGACAAAATCTCATCAAAGAAGGGTATCCTGAGGAAATTTATGTAGAAGAAATCAGGAAGGTCATTCCTTTGATCGGGCAGCTCACAGGGGAAATCCGAGCAGATGACATCATAAACGATATATTCAACCGGTTTTGTGTGGGAAAATAAGGGCAATAATGAGCATCGTGGATGAATATGATGTGATTGTCATCGGAGCCGGTCATGCGGGTTGTGAAGCCGCGTATGCCGCAAGCACAATGGGGCTCCAAACCTGTCTCGTCACGATCCAGCTCGAGACAATCGCTCAAATGTCATGCAATCCCGCCATAGGAGGTCTTGCCAAAGGTCACCTCGTCCGGGAAATCGATGCTCTGGGCGGAATCATGGGGCGTCTGGCAGATGACACAGGAATTCAGTTCAGGCTTCTGAACCGGAGTCGAGGCGGTGCTGTCCAAGCTCCTCGGGCTCAATCTGATAAGGCCCTTTACAGGCTAGCCATGAAGAACTGGCTGGAAAATGTCCCGAATTTGACCCTTTTTCAGGGAATTGTGACAGAAATCCTGATAAAGAACAAAAAAGCGATCGGAATATCGACCTTGGAAGGGAATCGATTGCTCGCTAAATCTGTGGTCCTCACGCCAGGAACATTCCTCAATGGCATCATTCACATCGGCCTGCACAGCTATTCCGCCGGGAGAGCGAACGAACTATCATCGCATGAACTCGGAGAAAATTTGAAGAAAATAGGGCTGAATACCTTCCGTTTGAAAACAGGAACGCCCATGAGGCTCGACAATCACACCATTGAATGGGACCATTTTACTCCTCAGCCAGGGGACAAAAAACCCGTTCCGTTCTCTTTCCGGACTCAAAAAGACCTTGAGAACAAGATCCTGTGCTATATCGGTTACACGAATCAAAAAACTCATAAGGTTATCAATAAAAACCTGGACAAGTCTCCCTTATACAGCGGAAAAATCGTTGGTATCGGAACCCGCTACTGTCCTTCTATAGAGGACAAAGTCGTCAAATTTCCCGAGCGTCTCCGGCATCAATTCTTCCTTGAACCCGAGGGATTGGAGACATCTGAAATTTATGTCAACGGCATTTCTTCCAGCCTTCCCCTTAAAGTTCAAAAAGATGTGCTGAAGAGCATTCCCGGGCTAGACCAGGCAAAAATACTCAGATCAGCGTATGGCATTGAATACGATGCGGTCATCCCGACCCAACTTCATCATTCCCTGGAAACAAGGCTCATCGAAAACCTCTTTTTAGCCGGCCAGATCAATGGCACCTCTGGATACGAAGAGGCAGCAGCCCAGGGATTGATGGCCGGCATAAATGCAGGTTTGAAAGTAAAAAAGAAAAGACCTTTCATTTTGAGAAGAGATGAAGCCTATATCGGCGTTCTCATCGATGATCTCATCACCCAGGGGGTCGAAGAGCCTTATAGGCTTTTCACTTCTCGTGCCGAATACAGGCTTTTCCTCCGGATTGACAATGCTGATAAAAGACTGACTCCCTACGGATACAAAATCGGGTTAATCGATGAAAAGGATCACGAGGCCTTCCTGAAAAAACAAGAGAAAATCAACAAAACCATGAATTTCCTACGGAAGGAAACAACTCCAGCCGAGAATAAAGATACCCTTACTCTCTGGAATTTTCTAAAAAAACCTGAAGTGAAACTTAAAAATGTGGTAAAATATAAAAAATTTAGCGTGTCCCTATCAGATGAAGAAATGCGACATGTAGAGTCAGAGGTCAAGTATGAGGGCTATCTGAAAAAGCAGGAAAAAGAAATCGCAAAAATCCGCAAAGTCGACGGAGAGAAAATACCGGGGGACATAGAGTTCCGGAATATCCCAGGTTTGACTCGGGAAGTGATAGAAAAGCTGGAAGAATTCAAACCCCGGACAATAGGTGAAGCAAAAAAAATGCCGGGTATGACTCCTGCTGCCACGATGAATCTGCATGTATACATGAAGATTCAGAAGAAAAAAGGTCAGGATAGGAGAAATGTTCCACGTGGAACATTGGAAAGCGATGAGTAAGATCATAGCCATAGCCAATCAAAAAGGCGGTGTCGGAAAAACAACGACTGCCATTAACCTTGCCGCCTCTCTGGCCTTGACAAAAAAAAGGGTTCTCGTTGTCGACTTTGATCCTCAAGGAATGGCCACAATCGGGCTGGGAAAAACAAAAGAGACTCAAAAAGGAGTTTATCAGGCTCTCATGAACGGACAGAACATGATGGACTGTATCCACCCCACAGAAATCAACAAGCTGTATATCTGCCCCTGTTCGCCTGAATTGGCTGGTGCTGAAGCAGAATTGTATTCGCAGGAGAAAAAAGAAAAACGTTTGCATGAAGCCTTAAGCCAGGTTAAAAACTTTTTTGATTTCGTCCTTATCGATTGTCCTCCTTCCCTTGGATTTCTCACAATCAACGCTCTCACGGCTGCTGATTCGGTTCTTATCCCTGTTCAATGCGAATTTTTCTGCATGGAGGGAATCCCCGAACTCTTCCGCATCTTGGATGAGGTGCGTGCATATTTGAATCCTTCCCTCTCTATTGAGGGCATCCTTCTCACGATGCATGATGAACGGACAAACCTCTCTAAACAGGTGGCTCATGAAGTGCAGAACTTCCTAGAAGGAATCACCTATAATGTCATCATCCCTCGGACGGTCAAACTTGCCGAGGCTCCAAGTTTTGGAAAGCCGATCATTCTTTACGCAAAAAACTCAAAAGGAGCGGAGGCGTATCTAAATTTAGCTCAGGAGATTCTACAGAAATGAAAAAGAAGGCACTCGGAAAAGGCTTAAAAGCGTTCCTTCCAGAGGAATACGGCATCTTGAAGGAAGAGCGGTACGCAGAGCTAGACATTGAAAAACTCAAGCCAAGCTCTCTCCAACCCCGGCTGAAGTTCAACGAAAATTCTATTGGAGAGCTTGCAAGTTCGATAAAGGAAGCTGGCATTCTTCAACCCGTACTCGTTGTTCCAGAAGGAGATCATTACACCATAATCATCGGAGAGCGCAGGTGGCGTGCGGCCCAGAAAATCGGATTCAAGAAAATCCCCTCCATCATCCGCACTATGCCCAAAGCTCAGCAGCTTGAAACATCCCTCGTTGAAAACCTGCAAAGAGAGGAATTGAATCCTCTAGAAATTGCCCTGGCTTACCAGAAACTCAGTCAGGAGTTGAACTACACCCAGCAGGAAATCGCTGACAAAGTGGGGAAGGATAGAGCCTCGGTTGCCAATTACCTCCGTCTTCTGAATCTGCCGAAAGAAATCCAGGATTACCTGGCAGATGGAAAAATCTCTATGGGGCATGCCAGGGCCTTGCTTGCCTTAGAAAACGCGAAGGCTCAGGTTTCTCTTGCCCGGCAAATCGTGAAAAACCAACTCTCTGTTCGACAGATTGAAAAAACAATCCAAAGATCCAAGCCGTCTCCTCAAAAAGAAAAAGGGCCCTCGCCTGATCCTGACCTTATGGCTCTCCAAGAAGAATTCATCCGACTCCTTGGGACAAAAGTTTCCATTTCAGGAAGCCAGAACCGGGGAATCATTAAAATCCATTATTTTTCCACTGATGAATTAAATCGAATTTTCGAAAAAGTAAAGGAGTGAATCTATGGAAGATAAAAAAAGAGAAATCGATGAAACCCGAATGACAGGATTTTTCGACAAGGACACTCAAATTGAGGGAGACTTAAACTTCAAGGGATCGTTCCGCATAGACGGATCATTCAAGGGGAAGATCAACTCTGAATCCACTCTCATCATCGGAGAGAATGGAAAGGTTGAAGCAGACATCAAGATCGGGTACATCGTCATCAACGGCGAGATCAAGGGAAGTATCCAGGCAACAGAAAAAGTCGAAATCAATTCAACCGGACGTGTCATCGGATCAGTCGCCTCACCCAAGCTGATCGTCGAAGAAGGAGCTTACTTGGAAACCAGCTGTCAAACATCCGAGGACCTTCCTCCGCCAGAATCTGAAGAGGAACCTGAAAAGTTCGAAGAAGAGCCTGAAAAAACTGAAGAAGAGGTCGACACGGAATATCAATCTTGAAGCTCGCCACAGGAATCATCCCTGCTCGGTATCAATCGGAAAGATTCCCAGGAAAACCACTGGCTCTCATCCAGGGAAAACCCATGATTCAAAGAGTCTATGAAGCGGCACAAACAGCACAAAGCCTGGAAAGAGTCATTGTGGCCACGGATGATAAACGCATTCTCCATGCCGCTCAGAAATTTGGGGCGGATACTCTAATGACCTCCTCATCCCATCGCTCCGGAACAGACAGAGTTGCAGAAATCACCGCAGGCGTAAACACTCCTCTAATCATCAACATTCAGGGCGATGAGCCCCTAATCAAAGGAGAAGTCATTGATGAATTGGTGGAGGCTTTGCAGGACGAAGACATCCCGATGGCCACACTTGCCGTTAAAGAGGAAGACATGATCCTCCTTAACGACCACAATGTCGTCAAAGTTGTCTTTAATAGGGAGGGGTATGCCTTGTATTTTTCCCGCTCTCCTCTTCCCTTTCAGGCTTCCGGTTATTTCTGGCGCCACATCGGGATCTATGGTTACCAGAGAAATTTCCTTTTAGAGTTTTGTCAGATTCCCCCATCCCGGCTGGAAAAAACGGAAAAACTGGAACAGCTCAGAGCCATAGAGAACGGCTACAGAATAAAAATCATCGAAAATCAATTTTCCTCCTTGAGTGTTGATTCGCCTGAGGATATAATCAAGGTTGAAAAATTATTAGAAGAAGAGAGGAGATGACGAAGTTCATTTTCATCACAGGAGGTGTTCTATCCGCACTGGGCAAGGGCATCGCAGCTTCTTCAATCGGGGCACTCCTGGAAAGCCATGGGTACAAAATTACTCTTCAGAAATTCGATCCTTATCTCAATATAGACCCGGGCACGATGAATCCTTTCCAGCATGGAGAAGTCTATGTCACGGATGACGGATCTGAGACCGACCTGGATCTGGGACATTATGAGCGGTTCACCTCCACAAAAACCACAAAGGATCACAATTGGACAGCTGGTCAGATCTATGAAGAGATCATCAGAAAAGAGCGTAAGGGTGAGTTTCTGGGGAAAACGGTTCAAGTCATACCTCATGTCACCAACGAGATCAAAAAAGCGTTCTATGCAGCTGCTGATAAAAACGATGTTGTTATAGTGGAAATAGGGGGGACCGTAGGAGACATCGAAAGCCAGCCCTTCCTCGAAGCCACTAGGCAGATGAGGCTGTCCCTCGGCCATGACCAAACGGTCATTATCCATCTGACACTGGTTCCGTTTATCAAGACTTCCGGAGAACTCAAAACAAAGCCCACTCAACACAGCGTCCGCGAGCTCCAGGCTATCGGAATTCAACCGGACATCATCCTCTGTCGGACGGACAGGGCTCTTCATCAGGATATAAAAGCTAAGATCTCGCTCTTTACAAATGTTCCCCTGGAAGCGGTGATTACCGCCAAAGATGTAGATAATATTTATGAGATTCCTCTTGATTTTGCCAAGGAGAACCTGGATAAAATCATACTGAAACAACTGAATCTCCCCAAGAAAAAAAGGAGTCTCGCTCGCTGGACGACCCTGGTGAAAAAGATGAAAAGCCCAAGAGACGAAGTGGACATTGCCCTTGTTGGCAAGTACGCAGGGCTTCAGGATTCATACATGAGCTTGAACCAGGCTCTGTATCATGGAGGAATAGCACACCAGTTCAAAGTCAACATATCCTGGATAGAAGCCGAAGACATCGAAACTCAAGGGCCCGAGGAAATTCTGGGCGATTCGGACGGGATCCTCGTCCCCGGCGGTTTTGGAGTGAGGGGAATCGAAGGGAAAATTAGAGCCGTGACTTATGCTCGAAAACAGAAAGTTCCTTTCTTCGGCATATGTTTGGGGATGCAGGCTGCGGCAATCGAGTTTGCCAGGAATACGGCTGATCTTGAAAACGCCAACAGCACAGAGTTCAACGCCAGAACTCCCCACAAAATCTTCATTAAATGGAGGGAGCTCAAAGGAGTCAAAGACCTTGGGGGCACTATGAGGCTGGGTCAGTATCCCTGCAACCTGGAAAAGGGGTCTTTTGCTGAAAAAGCCTATGGCAGCCTGAGAATCTACGAACGCCACCGCCACCGTTACGAATTCAACCCCGAATACGAAGAAACTCTGGCAAAAGCAGGGCTTTTCATCTCGGGAAAGAATCCTGACCATGATCTGGTGGAACTCGTAGAAATCAAAGACCATCCTTGGTTTCTGGGATGTCAGTTCCATCCAGAATTCAAATCCAAACCTCTGGATCCACACCCCCTTTTCAAGGCCTTTATTGGAGCAAGCCATGCCTATCGTTCCAAAAGAAATACCGATAAACGAAAAAGTTAAAGTCGGCGGGAGCCATCCCTTTTTCCTGATCGGAGGTCCCTGCGTTATCGAAAGCCAAGAGCATGCTTTTTTTATGGCCCAAGAAATAAAAAAAATATGCCAGGAACTCGAGGTGGCCTATATTTTCAAATCTTCATTCGACAAGGCCAACCGTTCTTCGGTATCCTCCTACAGAGGACCAGGACTGAAGCCTGGACTGGAAACGCTGAAGTTCATAAAAAAGGAAATCGATGTTCCTGTCCTCTCCGACGTTCATGAGACTGGCCAGGTCGAGAAGGCCGCCGAGGTTCTGGATGTGATCCAGATCCCAGCTTTTCTCTGCCGTCAAACAGACTTGCTCATGGCAGCCGCCCAGACTCAAAAGCCACTCAATATCAAGAAGGGACAGTTCCTCTCTCCATATGACATGAAAAATGTAATTGAAAAAGTCCTCAGCCAGAAAAACGATAAAATTATCCTCACAGAAAGAGGAAACTCTTTTGGATATAATAACTTAGTGTTTGATGTGTGTTCCATTCCCATCATGAAGGAGTTGGGATTTCCTGTTGTTATCGATGCCTCTCACAGTGTCCAGAAACCAGGAGGCGAAGGATCGTCTTCGGGAGGGGAGGCGGAATTCATCCCGCATGTGGCCAAATCTGGAGTCAGCGTTGGAGCGGATGGTGTCTTTCTCGAAATCCATGATAATCCTGCTCAAGCGCTTTCAGATAAGCATAATTCGTTGAATTTAAATGAGTTGCAAGGACTCCTGCGCTCCTTGCTCCAGTTCATAAAAGCAAGAGATGGGAATGAAAGTTTCCTTTAGGGTATAATAGACCATCATGACAAAAGACGAGATAATCCGTATAGGCAAAAAAGTACTGAACATAGAGGCAGATGCAGTCCACAAGCTGGCGTCAAGTTTAGATGAAAGCTTTTTCAAAGCCGTTGACCTTCTGTTCAACACAAAATCCCGTGTCATTGTGATCGGCATGGGAAAATCGGGCCTTGTTGGCCGGAAGCTCGCGGCGACCCTTTCCAGCTGCGGCACGCCCGCCATGTTCATTCACCCGGCCGAAGCCGGACACGGCGACCTCGGCATGATCGTTAAAGAAGATGTTCTCATCGCCATCTCCTACAGTGGGGACACGAAGGAGATCGTCGGCCTCCTTGATTTCTTCAAGAGGGCGGGAATAAAAATCATCAGCATCACGGGTGATAAAAAGTCAAGATTGGCCAAGTACAGCGACATCGTCCTAGAAGCAAAGGTCGAAAAAGAGGCTGAACCGAACGGCTTGGTTCCGACAGCCAGTTCCACGGCTGCCCTGGCTTTAGGGGATGCTGTCGCCATCGCTTTGATGAAGAAAAAGGGATTCGGAGAGAATGATTTTGCGGTTGTTCACCCTAAAGGAGAGGTGGGAAAAAAACTTCTCAAGGTGGAAAGCCTCATGCATACAGGGAGTAAGATCGCCTGCATCTCACTTGAAACTCCGATGGAAGGCGTTCTCCAAGAGATGTCCAAGAAAAAGCTGGGGATGACATGTGTTGTGGATGACGCCAAGACGCTTGTCGGAATCATCACCGATGGAGATTTGAGGCGGAGGATCCAAAAATTCGGAAAAGACCTCCTGAAAAAAACAGCTCGAGACTGCATGAGTCCCAATCCTTGTACTGTCGACAAAGAGGATTTAGCCGCCACAGCTTTGAACATCATGGAGGAGAACAAAATCACCTCATTGGTCATCAAGAACAAAGAGGGGAAGATCGAAGGGGTCGTCCATCTTCATGATCTGTGGCGAACTGAGATGTTTTGATGAATGCCAAAGACCGAGCGCGCCGGATCAAAATGATCATCATGGATGTGGATGGCACTCTTACAGATGGGACCATCCTCGTGCTTCCTGACGGTGAAGAACTCAAATCTTATAATGTCAAGGATGGCGCAGGCATCCTCCTCGCTCATCTGGTGGGGCTGAAAACAGGGATCATAACCGGGAAAACATCAAAAGCTCTTGAAAAAAGAGCTGAAAAACTGAAGATCTTTGAAATTTACCAGGGAATCCTTGATAAAAAAAAGGCTCTTTCTGAAATCTTGGAAAAAACCGGGCTCAAACCCGAGCAAATCGCCTTCATAGGGGACGACATCGGAGACCTTGAAGTCCTCAAGTCAGTGGGTCTGGCCGGTGCTGTGGCGGATGCCCATCCAGAGATAAAAAAAATCTGCCATTTTGTCTGTTCACATCCCGGAGGAAAAGGGGCAGTCCGGGAGTTCATCGAATTCATCCTGGAAGTGCAGGACAAATGGGATGAGATCGAAGAGAATTTCAAAATATTGACCGAACAGAAAGAGTTTAAATTGTGAATTCTGACGGTTCGAAGGGGACGAAGAACACTCGCCATACGGAAGGGATTTCAAATGTTCCCGCCTCGAGTGAAGGGCATCATTTGGATGTGAAACCAGCAATAAAGAAAGAAATGACCCCTGTTTCCGGAATGGGTCAGATTCATGGGTTTTAGGAGGAACAGGTGAAAATCAATCCTGAAATT
>DAOVAM010000228.1 GCA_030671065.1 Candidatus Aminicenantota bacterium | reverse complement strand
TTTTTACTTGTTTGTTTCTTCTTTTCTGGATATAAGATTGGACTTAATGAATTCTTCGATGTCGCCATCCAGAACTCTATCCACATTTCCGATCTCTACTTTGGTCCGCAAGTCTTTTATCAACCTGTAAGGTTGGAGGACATAAGACCGGATTTGATTTCCCCAGGCAATATCTGATTTTGCGTCTTCCAGTTTTTCGAGCTTCTCTTGCTCGGCTTTCTTTTTGAGTTCGTAGAGTCTCGCTTTGAGAACCTTCATGGCACTTGACTTATTCTTATGCTGGGATCTTTCGCTCTGGCATTGGACGACTATTCCAGTTGGAACATGGGTTATTCTGACTGCAGAATCAGTGACGTTGACGTGCTGTCCTCCCCGTCCAGAGGCACGGTAAGTATCGATCCTGAGGTCATCAGGATTGATTTCGATTTCAATGTCTTCTTCGACCTCAGGATAGATGAAGACAGCGGCAAAAGAGGTATGCCGTCTTTTATTGGCATCAAAAGGCGATATTCTAACAAGACGGTGGACGCCAGATTCCTGACTCAGGTTGCCAAACGCGTAATCTCCTTGTATTCGGACAGTGACACTTTTCAGCCCTGCTTCTTCGCCGGGTTGAAAGTCAAGGATTTCTGCCTTAAAACCCTTTCTTTCCGCATATCTCAGATACATCCTGAGGAGTATTTGAGCCCAGTCCTGGGATTCAGTCCCGCCCGCTCCCGGATGGATGGTGAGGATGGCATTTCGTGGATCGTCTTCTTCAAAGAAGAGTGTTTGGAGCTCAGCCTCTTCAAGGTCCTTTTCGAATGATGCCAGGGATTGGCTGATCTCATCATCCACATTTTCTCCTTCTTCAGACAGTTCCATCAGAACTTCTAGATCTTCTTTTTCCCGGTACAGCCTGGACAGAAACTGGATATCTCTTTCAAGCCTTTTTTTATTCTGTTGGAGGGATTGAGATATTTTCTGGTTTTTCCAGATTTCAGGAGAGGAAAGTTCTTTGTTTATGGCTTCGGATTCAGTTTTTTTTTGACTGAGGTCAAAGATAACCTCTTAATTCTTCGAATTTAGAAAGACATTCTTTGATCTTGATCAAAAGATTAGAATGGCTCATTTTGGGGCCGGATATTTTATATTTCATTTTTCTTTTTTACCACGGCCAGAATAAGAAATACAAGGGATAAAGTCAAGCTCAGGCAGGGAAGGATATCTCCAAATTTTGTGTAAAAAGTAAGCCTATTTGAGGGGGTGATGACTCCTGTGAGATGAGTCTGGGTCATCAGCCTGGATTTGGAGAGGATGCGGCCGTAGGGATCAATAATTCCGCTGATACCCGTGGTCGCTGCCCGGAGGAGGTACCGTCTGTTTTCAACAGCTCTTAAGACTGCTATCGAAAAATGTTGATAGGGAGCTGAGCTATTTCCGTACCACCCGTCGTTGGTGATTGTGACGAGAAAAGCTGCTCCTTTCTTCACGAATTTTCGTACC
This sequence comes from Candidatus Aminicenantota bacterium, assembly GCA_030671065.1. Lineage (GTDB taxonomy): Bacteria > Acidobacteriota > Aminicenantia > Aminicenantales > Aminicenantaceae > SOIA01. Next base: position 2,214 of record DAOVAM010000228.1, on the reverse strand, counting down.
AGATTCGGGAAGATGATTTCATAGCATATGGGAGATCCGAATTCCAGGGCTTTAAACTGGTGGAGATGGTGCTGCGTTCCGGGAGAGATTTCCCCTATAGCATGAGTCATTTTTTCAATAAACGAAAAAATCTTTTTATAAGGAATGTATTCTCCAAAAGGAACAAGATGTATTTTATGATACTGACTCGCAGAGAGGTCCGGGCTGAGACATAGCGCCGTGTTGTAGTAATTTTCGTTTCCGGAGGCGTCAGCTTTTTCATTTGTTCCGAGGAGGAGAGTACAGTCTGTTTCCTGAACGAATCGAAAAAGCTCTTGTTTGAAATCTTGAAAATATCCGTATGAACAGCTGAAACAGAGAGGAACTGAGAATTCCGGCCAGACAATGAGTCCCGCTCCTTCTTCGTAGGCCTTACGGCTCAAGTCAATGTGCTGGTTAAAAAGGTCCCATGTTTCCTGGGCCGTGATCTGATCCCAGTAGATATCTGAGGACACATTTCCTTGAATAACAGAGGCGGTGAAAGAACCTTCAGCAGCAGGGATTTTCTTCACGCTGAGAAGTCCTCCCAGATGGATGATGAGCACCAGCGCGAGGACAGAGAAAAAGGGTTCTTTTTTCCTGTGTTTTATGGAATACAGAAACAGACTCTGGAAGAGGATGAGTACGAAAGAAAGTCCGTAAACTCCTGTTAATGAAGCCAGCTGGATGAACCAGATGTTTGCGTACTGTGTGGACCCTATGAGTCCCCATGGGAATCCCGTAAAAAAATGGGTGAGGATATATTCCATGGTGATCCAGAGAACAGGCGCCAGGAAAAAGACAATCTTCGGAAAGGACCGGGAGATCTTTGACCAGAGGAGACAGAAAAAAGCCCAGTAGAGAGCCAGAAACAGAACAAGTAGCATAAAGATAATGAGGCTGATCCCGATCGAGAGATTTCCGTAATGGGCAGGAACGAATGGGATCCAGTAGACCAGGATCGCATTGTATGAAGCTCCGGCAATAAGTCCGAGTAAAAAAGATTGCGCTGGTGTTTTTTTCGCGATAACCCATAGGAGGGGGATGAGGGATATCCAGGCGAAGAAAGAGAGGCCGAATTTAGGAGCTGAAAAGGCTGTCAGCACTCCGCTCGTTATGACGAGTATGATATCGATTATTCTGATTTTCAAAAAATTGACACTCTAGTGGAATGATAATCCTGTAGTTTGTTGAAGGAGTAAAACGGAACAACCTCCAACAGCTCAGCTTCTGATTATGAAATAGTCAATCTCTCTGTTTGTCTCTGATTTCATCTGTGCGAGGACTTCATCGGCTTTTTCTTTTGTTTCATACCCTCCAATTCTCACGCGGAAGACCGGTCTTCCATCTGATGAAAATGGATCGAGGACAAGAGCGGGGTAGCCTTTTTTCTTGAATTCTTCTGCAAAAGAGACGGCTGCATCTCTGTTATTCAGGGCTGCGACTTGAATATAATAGAGGTTTCTTTGAACGACAGGTTCTTTCTTTTGAGTTTTTTCCTTAGCCTTCTGGTGCGAGGCGAGCTCTTGGCTGATCGGATCTTTTGTCTCCGGAACGGGTTGAGAAGGTTTCTCTTCGATTTTTTCGATTTGACCTGAGGTCATCAAATCCGATTCTTTGACGAGCGTGGCCTGTTTTTTGCCCACAGAAATGCCCAACAGAAAAATGACTACACCAAGGGCTAAAATCACGATGAAGATAACAGCAAGCTGTGCACTGGAGAGCTGAATCTCTCTATAATCTTTGTTTGCCACGGCTTTGTGTTATGCTCCTTTCTTTTCTTGGAAAAAGGCCTTGAGCATTTCGATGGGAATTGGAAAAATGATGGTTGAATTTTTTTCTGTAGCAATTTCTGCGAGTGTTCCCAGGAACCTGAGCTGGAGAGCCTGTGGATTAGCCGATATGATATCCGCGTCTTTAGTGAGCTGTCCTGCAGCTTGGAATTCTCCGTCTGCATGAATGATCTTCGCTCTTTTGTCTCTCTCTGCTTCAGCTTGCTTGGCGATGGCCCTGACCATGTTTTCAGGTAAGTCGACATGCTTCATCTCCACTAACTGAACCTTGATACCCCATGGATCTGTGTGTTTATCGATGATCTCTTGGAGCTGGGCATTGAGTTTTTCCCTTTCCGAAAGGAGCCCGTCCAGTTCAACCTCTCCAAGTACACTCCGCAGAGTTGTCTGAGCGAGTTGGGAG
>DAOVAM010000078.1 GCA_030671065.1 Candidatus Aminicenantota bacterium | reverse complement strand
GAATACATGGGATGAACATTTTCCCGGCGTTCCGTTTGAATTTTCCTTTCTGGATGAAAACTTCGGCCGAGAATACCGTTATGAACAACAGATGAGCAATCTTTTAGGTATTATCACAACTCTTGGTTTTTTGATTGCCTGTCTCGGCCTTTTTGGGCTAGCGGCCTTTGTCGCCAGAAACCGAACAAAAGAGATCGGAATCAGAAAAGTCCTTGGTGCGTCAACAGCGAATATTGTTGTCATGTTGTCAAAAAAATTTATCCTGCTCGTTCTGATCTCCATCATCATCGCTTCCCCTGTTGCCTGGTATTCCATGAACACATGGCTGCAGGATTTCGCCTACCGGATTAATATAGATCTCATAGTTTTTTTCGTTGCGGCTGGGGGTGCTCTGGCAATAGCCCTGGCTACTGTCAGTCTTCAGGGAATCCGGGCGGCTTTCGCAAATCCTGTCGATTCACTGCGCAATGAATAAGAACCAATCCTCCTCGTCAATGTGTAAAAGCGCAATTTCTGAGTGATCTCATACTTCCGGGCAGAATCAGTATTTGGTGTATATTCTTTTTCTCAAAAGCTAAACAGAGAGAAGCAAAGGGGAAAATGAAGAATTGTGTTTACTGATGAGAGGAAATCCTTTTTGGTTTTCTAAGGTGGCACCATGGGGAACGTCCCCAAGCTAAGCAAGCAATGAGTGAGCTATGCGGAGTTTTTCCATGATGGGAAGAGAGTGGGGACAAGATTCTTCGCAGGCTCCACACTCATTGCATTGGTTGGCTGCCTTTCCGGATGGGAGTTCATTATACAGCTGCTTCGCATGTTCGGGTCTGTTGTAAGCCGAAAAGTACAACTCATATCGGAAGATATCGGGAACAGGAATCCGTTTGGGACAGATTGACACGCACTGGCCGCATGACCGGCAGTACTCTTCGGACAGGTCTCCCGCCAGATCCTCAAGGGCTCTATAATTGGCCTTGGAAATAGCAGAGGGAAGAGTTTTCTCCGCAAATCCTGCAGCTATATCCTCCTCCAGATGCTCGAAATTGGTGATGAGAGGTACGACTGCTGTGACTCCTGGGACATCCAGGGCCCATTTGAGCATCGCCTGTCCTAATGTGGTATTTGATTTATCGATTCGAAACTCGACTTCTCTTTTCCGGTCAGGCCGTCTCTGCCACAACCTCTCTCCGCCAGCCAGGACTTTTTTGCAGATAACACCGACATCATGCTTTTTGGCATAAGCGATCATAGCATGCATCTCCGGGGGTGAGAACAGGTTAAAATTGGGCTGGATGGCATCAAACAGACCCGATTCGATGCATGCGGCACAGACTTCTGCCGTATTGCTATGCTGGGCAATGGACATAAACCGAACCTTTCCCCGCTTCTTCAAATAGTCGAACGCCTTGAAAATCCCTCTGTATTTTTGAATATCTCTGGGATTTTCGTACAGAGAATGAATTTTGATGAAATCGATCATCTTTAAGCCGGACTGCTTCAATCCCCATTCAAACTGGGCAATGGCCCCTTCCCTGTCAAGGGTATCGATCACCATATCACAGTAAAAGGAATCCCTGTCCTTGCCGTTGAAAAACTCGGGTCCCGGATGGGGAAAATTTCCCACTTTGTGCCAGTAGTTGACTCCCAGCTCATAGGCGCGTTCATGCATCAGATGATGATCCATTTCTCCAGCTACCACAATCGATATGTTGAGGTCAGTCCGGCCAAGACGCCTGTACATCATTCTGCCGGGAACTGATTCTCCATTGACTACTGGCTGGGTACCGCGAGCCATCCTGCCCAATGTCCCGACAGCCCCGGCAGTGAGCAAACACGCATTTTTAATAAACTGTCTGCGGTTTATTCCTGTATGAGTTGGGCTTTTTCCCTGCATTTTATTCTGTGATTTCCTCCGCATCTGGAATGATTCCTTCACTTTCCCACACGTTTAATTTCCAAGATGAAGAATGATCCCCGCTCTTCTCCTTCTGTATAATTTACCCAGATCAACTCGTCCTTTTTCAGGCTTTTTACAAAATTCATCTCCTCCCTGTTTTCAACTCTCTGACCTTCCACACGTCTCCACGTCCGAACACGAAGGACCATGACACGGCCGCTGTCTTTCACCCTGACCGTGACATCCTTCTCCGTAGAGCTTATCACATTGGCAGTGAGTTCACCTCTCTCTCGTTGATACGCGGATGGCTGGTCCACTTGCCTCTGTCTTCTTTCCATAAGACTTTTGAACTCAGCCAGCTCATTTCTTTTCTGGACGATCCGCTCTTCTGCATCGTGGATTTTTTCCTCGTTTTCCTTTTTCTTTCTCAAATCCTCTATATACAGCTCAAGTTCCTTGAGCTGTCCCTCTGTGCGTTCGATAGCCGCTTCAATCTCAGGAAAACGCCCTCGACTCCTGGGTCTATCAAACTCACCGCCTCTCTGGATCCTTTCGAGCTCCTGCTCCCGCTCCCTCAGCATACCTTTCCATTTTACGGCTCTTTCTGAATCTGGGTCTTGTTTTATGCCCGCTCTGAGTTCCTGTATTTCTTCCCTCAACCTCTGAGCATACCTCTCCCTCTCGACTTCCTCCGTTCTTTGACCGGTTCTCCGAAGCTCATTCCTGTGGACCAACTCTTCCAGGTGCTGCTCCTCCTCAGCCATCCTCTCTTGATAGACTTTGATCTTTTCCTCGCTCTCCCCCTTCTTTTTCAGACTTTCAATGGCTGACTCAAGCTCATGGAGCTTTTCCTGGGATTGTTTGATGGCCCATTCAAAATCCGTGTATTGTTTTTCCTGTGTTCTGGCTCTTGAGAGTGCCAAAAGTCTCTCGAGCTCATTGATGTATTTCCTGTGCTGGTCTCTCCATTTATCAGCCTCCTCAGCTTCAGGATTCTTCTCTATCTTAACGGCAAGTTCCTGGATTTTCTCTCTGAGCTCCCCTATCTTCAGTTCGATTTCTTTCTCTTGCAGGATCTTCGCATGACTATCTGAAAAAGAGATTAAAAAAATGACCAGAAAAGCAAATAGTCCAATGACAATCTTTTTGACCATTGTTCTCCTCCTTCAATAGACTCGGGCATAACCATGCAAAAATTGTACTTATCTCCTTCGTAATTGTCAAAATGTTATTCCTAAAGGGGACATCTCTGTTTTAGAATCATCCAAATAAAAAAGCGTAAAATCGGCATGAGGGATTTCCTGAAGAGATATTCTTATTGAAATAATTTCTTCTCGATAACAAAACTCATCTTTTAAATGGGAGTGGAATTTTCTTTATAAGAGACTGCCACGCTTCGCTCGCAGTGACAATGAAAAACAATGAAAAAGGGACCTGGCCCCTTTTTATGGAAAAAAGGAGGACTGGCTCCTTTTTATGATGTTAATGTCATTGCGAGCAAAGCGTGGCAATCTCATAAGCAAAAATGCATTTCTTTTTATGGGATTGCTTCACTCCGTTCGCAATGACACAAGGAATTGGGGACTGTCCCCAATTTCTGGAATGTCGAATGTTGAGATGCGACTCCTATTTTCCTATTTTCTTGAGAAAAAGGGATGCCTGAGGAGTGCCGGTTTCTGCTGGGGACCCTGGGGCGTACTCAACTCAATCTCCTCAAAAAGCAGTGAAGGAGCAATAACCGAAGTGGGAATATTTCCCCTCGACAGCAGGTTATTCACATAATAATCGTTTCCAGCTGCGACAATATCTCTGAGCATGCGCACAGACAGCTCTTCAACTCTGAGACCGCGAACGAGTTCCTCCCGGCCATCCTCCACATAGACTTTGTGCATAAGGAGAGGATCGGTAACAGTTTCCTTTCGAGTTCTTGCTTGAGTCGTGCCAGCTGCTCCCAGGAAATCTCGCGGAGAAAAAGAACGATTATCTAACTTTGTGACGATCAAACCGTAAGAAAGACCTTCATCCTTGCATAGATCAATCAGTTCCTGCTTCAATTCGGAGAAAGAACGTGATTCAGTCGCTTTTACGAAGAGATTGCTGTAATGAGCATTGGGTGAAAGGAAAGACTGGTTGCGTGCATGACCATTCGATCTGGGGATATCCTTGCGAGGGCGGCGCGACATCAACAGCGTCTTTAAAATGCCATTTTCGATAAGTGTAACCGGTTGGGCAGGAACACCTTGATCGTCAATTTTGTAAGCTCCGATAATAGAGTGTTTCTCGTAAGAAGTTTGTGTCGGATCATCCACTACTGTGAAGAAGGAGGGAAGCACCCGGCGATTTAACCTGTTAGAGAGATTTCTCTCTGGCATCATCACTGCCCTTCCGCGCTGATCCATGAGAAGAGGGCGGTCTCCAGATAGCTGTGGAGCAATTGTCTGGGCAAAAATCTCAGTGGCTGCTTCCCCGGTGACTAGAACTGGTCCAAAGTACTCCTCCAGCACCGGAGCAGAGGTCAGTGCTGTGAGCTCTTCTGCCATTTTTCTTACGGCTGTTTTCATCTCTTTTTCCGAGGGCAGCGCTTCACGACTCGTCCCGAGGAAAGGGACAAAGTGCTTCAAAGGCATTCCATCTTGAGCCTGTGTGGATGCATGAGCATTAAGCAAATACAGAGTGAACGGTTGTCGAACCACAGTGCCTTCGCTGTTAACGAAATATCTATTCGTCATTCTGACACTGAAATTCACACCCGAATTGTAAATGGCAGGGAATTCTTTAAATATCTCGGATAAGGTGCGGACTAGTTTTTCCCATTTTGATTTATTGAATTCAAATGATTGTCTTGGACTCATAAACTTGACTGGTTCCTCTCGAGAAAAATCGGGAATTTGTTCCGTCTCCACTTTAGTCTTCAAAAGAGATCGTTTTCCAGCTAACTGCTCCAGGGACTGTTTATAGGCAGAATCCGTCGCAAGCCAGATATCCTTGCGCAGTACCGCATAATCATCATCGATGACCAAAGGCCTGAATCCTGATGATGAATACATCAGGCGCTGGCTCATGAATCCGCTGTTGTCAAAGTTATAATCTCCCACACGAACGCCGACCGAAAGATATCTGCTTTTTACGCTACTTGAATTGACGACTGCACCAAAAACAGCCCTTGTGCTGAACATCTCTGTTTCTTCAGCCATATATTCAATGTAATAGGGTTTTTCCATATCCTTCAATTGAAGTTGATCTACTGATCTGGCTAACTCATCCTTGAGAGCTCTCAGTAAAACATCTTCTTCCTGCTGGGCGCAGAGATTTACTTTTAGAGCAAAAACCATCAATGTGCAGCCCAGAAGGAAAGACCAAAGATAACGAAACCGAGATTTGGTTATTTTTCTCATCGGAGCCTCCTTTTCGGACGCGGAAGAATCGGAGGCCGTTCCACTGATTTCTGCTTCTTCTGAATCTCAATTTCTCCTGTGAGTATGCTCGGAGACACGCAGGATACCGGTATCCAGCCTGATTCTGCACCACAGTTGCCGTTGAACACTCCAAGTTTGTCTCCGCAAGCGAGAATCTTACTGAAGGAAATTAGAGGAGTCCCTATGAGAGCTGCTCCGCGGACAAGCTCGTCAGGGCGGCCATCAGCATAGACACGATACACCATGATCGGATCGACGGCATAGGCTTGAGCGCCACCCCTTCTGGTTGTCGTGAAGCCGCCAGTGATATCTTCAAAAATCAAGCCAAACGGCTTTTCCTGTTTCTTGCATTCTTCAATCAGCAGCTCACGAAGCCTTTCTTTTGGAACCGTCACGGATGCTTCAACGATCAAATTGCCCTGGCGAGCAACTGGCCTGTTCCCTGCACTCTTTCTGCCGTGACCGTTCGACTTATTGAAGCCAGAAATCGGAGACCGAGACATGAGAAAATTCTTCAAAATTCCATTTTCCACGACTGTCACACGCTGTGCCTTCATTCCCTCATCATCATACAGGTAGTGACCTCTCAGATCTGTACTGCCGATCTTTTTTATCGTTGGATCATCATACACGGATATGAAATCAGGGAGGACGGACTGGTTGATCTTCTTGGTAAAGGTCTGCCCTTCGCTTTCATCTTTTTGGCGGTGGCCTTCGATGCGGTGGCCAAAGATCTCATGGAAGAACACACCGGCGGCTTGCCCAGTCAGAATGGCGGGACCGCTGTAAGGCTCGATCACTGGGGCTTCGCGGAGGGCGAGAAGGTCCTCAGCAATTTGTTCGATCGTATTCCTTATTGTTTTTTCATCTGCAAGCCCTTCCAAAGAATGCGAATCGAATGATTTGTATTGGAACAAATCCATCCCATCCTCAGCTTTTGTCCGTGCGACTATGCTGATACTCCAATGTGCGTTTCCTTGCTGGATAGTTGTCCCCTCACTGTTGACAAAGTACATATTCGTCACCTCCGCGTTCAAAGTCACATTCGATTCCAGAATATCAGGATAGGGATTAAACATGGCCGAATATTCCTTGATCTTTTTTTCCCATTGAGCCGTATTGACCTTCACTTTGGATGGACTACCATTGTATCTTTCAAGGGATTCATGTGAAAAATCGGCAGATACGTCTTCTTCTTCCACCTTGACCGCTTTGTTTGCCTCGACCTGAACAAGACGCTCAACAGCTTCTTTATATCTCTTGTCTGTTTCAAACCATAACGCACTTTTTATCGCATCCTGGTCATCCTCGATCGGAATGAATGCAATGCCACGATAGGGCGGCATGAATCCGAACCTGTCTCTTATGCGATGCGTGTTATCGAATTCATAATCACCGACGCGCACTTCGACATCCAAGAGACGGGAGTGGCCATTCGCACTGTACCGAGTTGCACCGAATGAGGCTGCAACGGAATACTGTATTGATTCAGTGATATGGTAACTGATGAAGTAGGGCGGAAGATTGCCCGTATCGCTCAATCCTTTCATAGAACGCTGCAATTCTTCCTCCATAGCTGTTAAGAGTAGATTTTTCTCTGCTGGCTGAGACGAAATGACCTGAGTCAGCAGGCAACAGCTTATGATAAGAAGAGCACATACTCCGGAGGTTCTGACAGGATCTCTCATAGTGAACTCCTTGTTTTGAATCTTTATTTCAGAAAATGGCGGATGTTATTTATGAAATAAATATTCTTGAATTCATGGCTCACAAATTCATGCACAGGAATATTTTAATGCAAAATGATGGTAATTTAAACTATCAGACTGTATTCAGCGTACTTTATTGTCTTGCGGCTTTTCTAACCTGGGGAGATTTATCACTTTTCAGAACATCAAGAGCCTTTCTGATTTTCACTTTATCAGGCAACTGACGAAGAGCTAAAGTCGCAGCCTCCCGTACTGAATCGGGTTTGGCTTTGAGAAGAGTCCATGGCTTTGGCACTGTCGCAACAGCAATGAGGGTGTCCGCTGTCTCTGGCGAGCTGATTTCCCCCAGAGTTCTGCATATTTTTTCCTGCAAGGAAATTCTCCCTTCCGGCTCCCAAGTCTTTTTTGGCTTTATTATTTCCAAAAGCAAGGGTACTGCCTCGATCACTCTCCGCTTCGCAAACAGAGTGAGAATATCCATTTTCACTTCTCCCGCAGCGAGATTAAACACCTCGAGGAAAATCGTGTTGACTTCTTTTCCAGGAATCTGATCCAGGACCTCAATTGTAGGACGCACTGTCTCAGTCGGTCCGGTCAGAGCTATACCGCGCAGAATAGGCAGAAGCTTTGGATTGTCTATAAACGTATCCGCTATTGTGATCAGTTTGAGAAGTGGAAAACCAGGTGCATTTGGATTTATTTGTTCTAAAAATGCATCGACAGCAGCTTCTCCCGCTTTTTGAATAACCGATGCCACAAGACGTCGAGCCTTAAGAGGAATATCAGAGGCAACCGCTTTCAAGCCGGCCTCAGCGACTCTTGCCGGTTCCTGCTTGGTCAGCCACGCCGCGGCTTTAGCACGCGTTTCGGTATCTTCAGAATTAAGGTCTTCAAAAATCCGAGATAAATCCTGCTCTGCCTGGTCCACGATGTCTCGGTCAGGAAGGACCTCATCATATTTATCCTTCGGAGGAGGAGCTTCTTCCGCTGCAGGGGACATCTCTCCAGACTGCCGAACAGCTTCCTCTGCTTTGGCAATGTCTGTGTGCTGGAGAAGATTCACGAGCTGTTGGAATTCAATTTCTCCCGCATTTTTCGATTTCATGGCATCCAGTAATTCTTGTTTTTCCTTTACAAACTGATCCAGTATAGTCTTGAGCTGTTTGATTTGTTCA
>DAOVAM010000164.1 GCA_030671065.1 Candidatus Aminicenantota bacterium | reverse complement strand
CCCTTCTTCTTTCGGCGGATGTTTTCCTTCAGTTCTTTTTTCACAGTCAGGTAGCGCAAGATGGCTTCTGACTGCTTGAAGCGTCTTTCTAGCTCGGAGGGAATTTCCGAGTCCCCCTCATAATGAAAAAAGACATAGAATGCTTCCTCGAACTTCTTGATGGGATAGGCTAATCTTCTCTTTCCCCATCTGTCCTCGTTGATCATTTTCCCCTTTTTTTTTGAAACGACCTCTGCCATCTGCACGATGACCTTTTCGGTCTCTTCTTCTTCTAGGTCTGGGGAGATGAGAAATGCTGTTTCGTACTGTGTCATTGACACCTCCTTATGGATTTACAGCTCCTTCTTCTAAAAGAAGGAACAAGGAGCTATTATTCTCTTCACAATTAATCTGCGGTAGTCATTCCTTTCTGATTATAGGTATTCATTGCCTCTTCTACTCTCCCGTCCAGAATTATCCCTAACGCTTCCTGGGCTTTCTTCATCCCCTCTTCCAGGAGAGGACCTTCTGTCTTCTCAAAAGAAGAAAGTACATAGTCAACCGCATCTTCGCCAAGAGGCAAAGGGCCAAGGCCTATTCTCAATCTTGGAAATTCTGTTGTTCCAATCTCCTGGACGATAGACCCCATCCCCTTATGGGTCCCTGAGCTTCCTCTTTGTCTTATTCTGATTTCTCCCAGTGGGATATCCAGGTCATCATACACAACAAGGAGTTTCTCAGGCTGGAGATTCCGTCCCTCCATAATCTGCTTCACAGCCAGTCCGCTGTTGTTCATGTATGTTTGAGGAAGAGCCAGCATGATCTTTCTGCCCTCCCTTTCAATCTCTACAATTTTCGACGAAAACCTTTTCTTTCTGAGTTTCGTCTTCCAAGTTTTGGCTATTCGTCTCACAAAGGTGCCCCCAGCATTATGCCTTGTCCCAGAATACTGCCTTCCAGGATTTCCCAGTCCAATAACTGCCCACACATATCACTCCTTCTTTTTCCACTCCTTCTTTTTCCACTCCTTCTTCTCTCTATCACCCTTCTCTTCTTTCTCCCCTTTCTTCTCTTTTTCACCTTTATCTTCTTTTTTCTCTCCCTCTTTCTCTTCTCCTTCAGGTTTCTCCTTCCCGATGACTTCGGGCTCTTCTTCTTCGCCGATCAATTCTTCCTCTTCCTCTTCAACCTCTATCTCCTCTTCCTTGGCAGGCACTTCGATGTGGACTAGTATAGCCTCAGGATCGCTCACCAGTTTCACTTCATCAGGAACAACAGCCTCTCCGACTTTAATAGACTCACGGAGATGAAGGTTGCTGATATCTATCTCGATATGTTCAGGAATGTCCTTTGGGAGACATTCCAGTTCGATTTCTCGAGTGATGTAATCCACGAATCCACCTTCCGTCTTTACGCCGATGGACTCTCCCACCGTAACTACAGGTACAGAGACTCGCACGGCCCTGTCCATGGCAATTTGAATGAGATCAACATGAATTATCTCATCTGTAACAAGATGTTTTTGCAGTTCTTTTATCATCGCATTCTTTGTTTCAGAATTGAATGAAACCTCAAAAACAGTATTTTCACCCGTCTCCGTTTTTAAGATCTGAAAGATATCCGTTTTCTTTATAGTGAGAGGAACATTGACTTCTTTCGCTCCATACAGAATGACGGGAACCATTCCGCTTCGCCTCAAACGTCGAGAAGCATTCTTGCCAAAAACTTCTCTCATCTCACCTTTTATTTTAAAACTCATCTCATCTTCCTCCTCAGACAAACAATGAACTCACTGAGTATCCTTTATTGATTCTCCGAATGGCTTCTCCAAACAGCGGGGCAACGGAGAGTGTCACAAACTTTTGCGATGACTGCGCATTCTCTCTCAAAGGGATCGTGTTGGTCACGATCAGATTTTCTAACTCTGAATTGACTATCTTATCAACGGCCTGTCCTGATAAAATAGCATGGCTGCATGCTGCATAGACTTTTTTAGCGCCCTCTCTCTTCAAGGCTTTGACGGTCTGCACGAGAGTGCCTCCTGTATCGACCATATCATCCAGGATAACGACATCACGATCCTTAACCTCTCCGATGACGTGAAGAATCTTTGCCACATTCGGGGCTGGCCTTCGTTTATCTATGATTGCAAGTTCGGCAGACACTCTCTTTGCGAATACCCTGGCGCGCTCCACTCCTCCCGCATCAGGAGAAACAACGGTTAAATCTTCAAGATCCAGATTCTGAAGGTAGTTGGCTAATACGGGACCGGCTCTCAAGTTGTCGACTGGAACGGAAAAAAATCCTTGGATCTGAGGGGAATGGAGGTCCATGGTCAGAATCCTCGTAGCCCCGGCAGCCTCCATCAAATCAGCGATTAGCCGTGCTGACAAGGGAACTCTCGGCTTATCCTTCCAGTCCTGACGAGCATAACAATAGTAGGGGATGACAGCGGTTATTCTCTCTGCCGAAGCCCGTTTAAAGGCATCCATCATGATGAAGAGTTCCATCATGTGGAAGTTCGCATCTTGATTGCCGGATTGGATGATAAAAACATCCTCCCCTCGAACGTTTTCATCGATATAAAAATGAATTTCCCCGTCGCTGAACCGTTCCAGGACACACTTTCCCAGCTCAATCTTCAAGAAGTCTGCCACTTCTTGTGCTAAGGCAGGATTAGAAGATCCTGAGAACACTTTCATCGTATTTTCTCTTTTCATTCATCTTCCTCTTTTGGGGAAATTCTCGTTTCACCCTTGGCTGGGGTGGGAGGATTCGAACCTCCGAATGGCGGCTCCAAAGGCCGCTGCCTTACCGCTTGGCTACACCCCAAGCTTAATACTCTCCTGGTATCGCTCTCGAGACAATGTCTCTACGAGAAACGATGGATAGCTCTTTTTGAGCTCCTCCATAACTTTCTCTGCCTTCTCTCTTCCCGAAAACAGTCCGAATACAGCTGAACCTGTTCCACTGACCAAGGACAGCTCTGCCCCGTGGTCCCTGAATAGGTTCTTAATCACTTTGAGTTGAGGATGGGGGCGGAAAACCGTCTCTTCTAACTCGTTCTCTAGTGAACCAAGCTTTCTGCTGTCTAAAAACTTGATAATTTTACTGCCTTTGCTGTGTGAAGTCAAGGATAACTGAAATTGCCCGTAAATGGAAGCTGTGGAGATAGAAAACTCTGGGAAAACCAACAGGCAGGAAACCGAATCAAGGTCAGAGGCTGGGACAATATCGTCTCCCCTCCCTGTCCCCAGGCACAATCCCCCCTCAAGAAAAAAGGGAACATCTGCTCCCAGCTCCTTTCCGAAATCCATCAATACTTTTTTTTCGAGTCCAAGGCCCCAGTGCTTATTCAGCGCGTAAAGAGTCATGGCCGCATTGCTGCTCCCTCCACCCAATCCTTTTCCTGGAGGAATTGTTTTGGTGACACGGATCTCAACGCCCTTGGATACTCGGAAATTCTTTTTCAGCAGGAGCGCTGCTCTGAAAATCAGATTATCCTCTCCCCACGAGAGCGTTGGGTCATCTCCTTCGAGGGCAACCCTGTCATCAGGTGCCGAGTGGAACTCCAGCACATCATAAAAATCGACTGCCTGCAAGAGTGTTCTGACTTCATGGTAGCCATCCTCTCGTTTCCCGATGACTTCCAATCCCAGATTGATCTTGGCAAAAGATTTAATTCTCATCAGTCAATATCTTTTCAATCTCCTCCCAGCTGACCTGTTTGTATCCTGCTAAAAAGGAAAGAGAAAAAGCTCTGCTCTTGTTCACGGGTCTGTTGAAGTCGATACGGAGTATCTTCAGACGCCCGGAACTCAACGGATGTTGAAACAGAAGGATTCGGGGAATACGGGAACCAGAGAGAAATTCCTTGACTTCAAAGCGAAGGACGCCTCTCGTGCCTTCACGGATTCGCCCTTTTTCATCTCTTTTCAGGTCCCAACTCTCTTGATTTTCCACTCTTCCTGACTCTATGTCTTTTTCCTCCCATTTTCCTCTTATGAGACTGATCATCTCATCCAGGTTCAGTTGAAATCCCATGAAATAATCTATAATCTCTTCTTCATCTCCTTCCCAGTACACCCTTTTAGATGGGAGTAAAAAAATCGCCCTCTCTTTGTCAACAATAATCTGGTAGAGGGTTCTCCCCAGCCATACATCGGAAACGTCGATCCTGCCCTGGTGAGGAAGCTGGAACAGGAAGGTGAATTTTGACCGGGCTGATCCCCCTTCTCCTGTAATCCTGAGTGAAGCATGTCCCTCTATCCTTTCGATGTTCGCAGGAACGGGCAGAAGGAGAACCGCGGAAGAACGACAACAGAAGAGCATAAACAGTGCCAGGAGCATGATCATTGAGAATCTAAATGCCCGAGGATGGCCTGCGGTCACTGAATGTGTTGTGTTGCTCGCTGGATGCATGGAGTTGACCTCAATGCCCTACACGCTACTTGTCGTCATCATCAAGGGAGAAGCCATAATCATCTGTCTTCAGTCTCTTTTTCCTCTCCTCTAGGGCTTTTGTCTTGCCGTCTTTTACAAGGGAAGAATCTCTTCTCTGCGCGGCAATCTCAGACTTCTTCTTCCCCGCTCTTTCCCTGTCTTTCGCATCAACAAGAGAGAAGCCGTAATCTTCCGTCTTGATCTTCTTTTTTGTTTTTTTCCTTCTCAAAAGAGGGTAAAATGGGGATTTCAATTTCTTCCCGAAACACGAAAGGTTCGGGCTGAGCACAAGAAGAAGAAAGAACGCGACAAAGACGATTAAGATTCCATAATATCCCAAGTTCATCTTATGCCTCAATAGCTTTTTTCTTCAAATCTCCTCCACGAATGATTAAATTTTATTATATTCCTGCCCCTAGAATTAGTCAAACTGGGGTCGCGTCTTAACATTTAACATTTCTTTAAAAAGGGAAAGGGGAGAATCCTCTAGTTTCAAAATTTAATAAAAAACGATTAGCATACAGAGTTTTCCTTTTATAGCGAATAAACTAACTCAGGATGGGAATCGAGAAGACAAGCCACTTCCCTCAATTTTTAACTGTAGAAATGTTAAATGTTAAGACGCGACCCCTATTATTGAGATGCGACCCCAGTTAAAAAAAAGAGGCCTTTAGAAAGGAGGGTGCGATCTGAGCTGAATTAGCGAAGTTACTTGGGTTCCTCTTTCTCTTCCTGGAAATCCGGGATCCTCGTCTTCACCTTCTCCCCCCCCATATAAAATCCAATGACGAAGGCTGCAGAGGCGGAAATGAAGAGCAAAAGAGTCTTGAAAAGATCTTTCATTGTGTCCGTCCTCTAAATTTTTATCTAAAACACGATAAAAAGTCAACAAAATAAATTGGGG
>DAOVAM010000227.1 GCA_030671065.1 Candidatus Aminicenantota bacterium | reverse complement strand
GGAAGCGGCAGCTTCGAGCACTTTTCTCATGGATTGGACTTCAGCTTTAACTTCGGCGGGTGGAAGATCATCGGGCTCTCTCTGATGTGGATCATGTTTTCCTACAGCGGGTGGAACGCATCCGCTTACATCGGGTCGGAGATAAAGAATCCGAAAAAGAACTTTCCTCTTTCCTTACTCGTCGGAACCGGCATCGTCATCCTGCTCTATTTCGGACTGAATCTCTTCTTTGTCTACGCCATCCCACCCGAGGATATGCAAGGAGTCATCTCGATCGGAGGCCTTGCCGTCGGGAATTCATTCGGGAAGTCCTTCGAGAGTCTTTTTTCAACCCTCATCGCCTTCGCTCTCTTCTCCTCCTTGAGCGCATTCATCATCCTGGGTCCCCGGGTGTATTTCTCTATGGCCAAGGACGGATATTTCTTCAAGTTCGCTTCAAAGGTCAACGGGACTCATCATGTCCCTTACAAATCCATCATTCTCCAGGGCATCATCGCGGTCATCATCGTGCTCGCCGGCACCCTCGATCAAATCTTCACCTTCATGGGTTTTTCACTCGGTATTTTTCCGATCCTGGCGGTCATCGGAGTGTTCAAGCTCAGGCGCATGAAGAAGAGCGAATTCAAGATGCCCGGATTCCCGGTCGTTCCGGCCATTTACATCCTGGCGGGCGTGACGATCCTGGTTCTGGGATTCCTGGAGCGGCCCATCCCCTCCTCGATCGCCATTTTGACTGTCGTTGTGGGAATTCCCGCCTATTATATTTTCACTGAAGTGTACAAAAACAACAGGAAAGACTCTTAATTCCTCTGCTTCCTTCAATCATCCATAAATCATCTTTTCCCAGAATCAGGATGTTTGACCAACTCATAACCGTATGTTATAAGCTTGGGCAAAACGGGACGGATACCAACTGGTTTTTTTGCTCATCATGGGCATGATTCTGGCTGTCTGGGTTTAGAGACGGAATTTCTCAGATTATTTATTAACGCTTGTCTGATAGCGGGCATGTTCTGACTGAAGGGCGGTTAAAAACTCTTCCGGCCTCTGGGAACCGATCAGTATCCGCTTTCCGTCTGTTAACACAAGCTGCACACCGCGGTTGCCGCCGACATTGTACGCCTTTCCCTGCGGGCCGTAACGGATTCCCCAGCCTCCGTACTCCCTCAAAGCATTATACTTCCGCACTTCGAATGATCCCAATTCTTCTAAAGCGATCTTACGGTAAGAAAAATGGAATGGGAAGAAGCGTACGTATATCCCGTCACTCCTGACCTCAGTGATCAGCCTGGCAGTGAAAATAAGCGCGGGCAGGCCTATGCCGAACAGGAGCCAGAAAATGATCAAGAGTGTATCGGGTGCTGGTCGGCTGCCGAACGGACGGCGGAGTATGAGTTGCTGGATTGCGGAATACCATATCAACACGGCAATGCCGAGAACAAGAAACCAGATCCAAACCTGTTGGAACCTTTGCTGTTCATGGAATGCTGGAGGGGACTGACTTTCTCTGTTCATGACTCCCTCACTCCTTATTTTCTTTTGGCTCGAATCCAATTCGATCAAAGGGATTGATGATACTTGTCGTTATATTTCGCAAATGGGAATTGATTCGCTTTAGCCAACGGAAATATATCCCAAGGGCTACAGCATCACCCGGACGGATATCTTTGTCTTCTTCCTTGATAAGAGCTTCCAAGCTTTCATCACACACATCATTGACCCATTTATATTTCTCCAGAAGCTTAAGGGCCGAATTTTTATCACCAAATTCAAAACAAGCTCGGGTTTTAACCAGGTTGTCTTCGACCGCAGCTTCAACACGCTGCAGATCCTTCTCGAATTTCCCACTTATGAGTTTGCCCGGATGAGCGAGCGCCAGCTCAACGATATTTTTTGTGTAATCGCCTATCCTTTCAATATCAATGATAATACTCACGAGAATAAGGGCTGAAGGGAGCTTTACTGTTCCACCCACTGCCAGATCATTAAACACATTCCGGCGGACCTCCCGCTCATACTTGTTGATCTCCAGATCTTGATCACGAACATTGAGGTCAACATCTTTATCTTCCCGGAACCGCAGTGACTCTTTGGCTTTTAAAAACATCTCCCGTGTCAGATCGAGCATCATAAAAGATCGCTGATAGGCCCGGTCCATCAATGTATCCTTTTTAAAAATTGCAAGCCATTTTCTAAACATCGGTAATCCCTCCTACCGGAATAGAGAAATCAATAATATCGGAATAAGAAAAAATACAATTAAAATATAAAGGATCGGAATCCACTTTTTTCGCGTCGCAATTTGAGCAAATTTCTGGGCGAGATTGATCGGCACAAATTTCAATGGCCACCAGACAATCATTCCTGAAATATTAAAAAGCAAATGAGCAAATGCCACAGTAATCGCTGAAAGATTCCCCGTCACCAATGCTGCAAGAAATGCTGTGATCGTTGTTCCAATCTTCGCTCCTAAAGTATAAGGAAAAATCTGGACGATGGTCAAGAGGCCGGCACCAGCAAGTGGAACAGCCAGGGATGTGGTGATCGAGCTGCTCTGGACCATTGCTGTCAACAGCAGCCCGACGAAGAATGCCCGCAAAGCCGTCTTGAACAAATACCTGTCAAACCACACTTCTGCCTTGGTCACAACCAAAACCTTTAGAGCTTTCACCATTTGAGACAGAGCAAACAATAGGCACACAAGAGCCAGAATCAGCAAAATCCAGGGATAGTCTCCGATCAAATTTTTAAAAAATTCGACAGGAGGCTTCGTGATCGTTTTAATGGGACTCAAGAATTCCAATCCTCCGATGTGCTGAAACTGTTCCCCCAGGAAGCTTGCCGCTTTGCCTAAAAAGTTAGTGAAATACTGCAAGGGGAATAACGCGATAACTGCCAACACATTGAAAAAGTCATGCACGATCGCCGCGGAAAACGAGCGTTCGAATTCAATTCTGCGGTTGATCTGGGCAAGTGAGACCAGTAAATTTGTGACGGAAGTCCCGATATTGGCTCCCATAACGATGGGAATGGCATTCGGAACAGTTAAGACACCTCCAGCCACAAGGCCGACGACAATAGATGTTGTAGAAGATGAGGATTGAATAATGGATGTGGCCAGAATCCCGATAAACAAGCCAACCAGTGGATTTGTCGTCGTCTGGATTAAGCTTTCCGCTAGCCCACTTCCGAACATTTTCAGGGATGTTCCCATTAACTCGAGGCTGAAAAAAAAGAGATAAAGGGAAACTAAAAGCCTGAGGAGGCTGAATATACCGGGGTGCTGTTTATAGAACTTTATGACAGGCTTCATAAATATTCTTACTCTATAATTCTTAAAATATATCCCTAGGAGTGGTTAAAATGAATTGGAGATTTTCATAACACATAAAAGACTATGTGTCAAAATAAATCTGATAAATGTGAACAATATGAAATTTTCAGGCCGAATTTGGACTTCTTTTAAGCGGCTCTCTTTTTGAGCTGAAAATGAAACTTGGTTTTTTTTGTTTTACTTTTTAATACCGACTAAATCCAACATGAATGCGTACTCCATGGCGGTCTCTCTATAGCGCCTGAAGCGGCCAGAGACTCCGCCATGTCCGGCTCCCATGTTGGTGTGCAGGATCAGTGGATTGTCATCCGTCTTCAGCGCTCGAAGCTTGGCCACCCATTTCGCCGGCTCGAAATACTGGACCTGT
>DAOVAM010000064.1 GCA_030671065.1 Candidatus Aminicenantota bacterium | reverse complement strand
TAGAAAGGTCGCAAACTGATAATGGAAGATCACATCCAAAACCAAAATAATAAGAGGATAAAAATGAACAAGGGACGACTGATTTGGGGAATCATATGTCTGGCTCTGGCAGGGCTGCTTGCAGTGCTGAATGTTGTACTGCCTGACGAAAATCTGGTGTTCATGGTGGGTGATACCAATATGTCTTATATCCCGCCAATCATCCTGGGAATCGTACTGATTTCCTTCGTGGTGCTGGCGAAAGTGTTCAACCTGGGAGGCCGATTGGGAGAACTTAGAGAATGGATTCTCTCCCTGGGTGCGTTTGGACCTCTTGTTTTCGTATTGATTTACATAGTGGCTGTGGTTTTTGCTATACCTGGGTCGGTGATCACTTTAATGGGCGGCATTCTGTTTGGTTCGGTTGTCGGTGTGGTTTCAGTCAGTGTGGGCTCTACAATTGGAGCGAGCTTGGCCTTTCTGGTCTCCCGGCATTTTGGAAGAGATGCCATAGCTCAAAAGTTTTCCAAAAATAAAAAATTTCACCGTCTCGACCAACTGACAAAGGAACACGGCGCTATAATAGTGGCCATCACGCGTCTGGTTCCGCTGTTCCCGTTCAACCTTCTCAATTATGGATTCGGATTGACACATGTTTCTTTCTGGACATATGTCTTCTGGTCATGGGTATGCATGCTTCCCGGCACGATCCTGTATGTTGTCGGTGCTGATGCTGTTGCCACTGCAATCTCGGAAAAACGGATTCCCTGGCTTCTAATCATAATTCTTGTGGTGATCGGAGTCATTATTACCATCCTTGTCAGGCAGGCAAGAAAAAAATTAAGAACTGAGTAAGGAACATCAAAAAATGGGCGAAAAAATAAAAATTATACCCGATGATGAATACAATAAGACTCTTGTTTCAAGGGCTCATCCTTCTGATTGGGAAAATCCTGAGCCTGCGCCCAAGTATAACCTGGTTGTTGTAGGTGCCGGGACCGCGGGATTGGTAACAGCCATGGGAGCAGCGACAATGGGCGCTCGCGTGGCTCTCGTGGAAAGACACCTCATGGGAGGAGATTGCTTGAACACTGGATGTGTCCCCTCCAAAGCCATTATCCGTTCTTCCCGAATTGTTGGAGAGATGTGGGATTCTGGTGATTTTGGAATAAGGACAGAAAATTGCGTTCAGGTTGATTTTCCTAAGGTGATGGAGCGCATGCGCCGCTTGAGAGCCCAGATCAGCCAGAATGACTCTGCTCAAAGATACAGGGATGCAGGAGTGGATGTCTTCCTGGGTCAAGGACGTTTTGTTGACCGACACAGCCTTGAGGTCGATGGAAAGATACTCAAATTCAAAAAAGCTGTTATCGCCACTGGAGCCAGCCCCTTTCATCCTCCAATTGAAGGATTGGATGAGGTTGGTTTTGTGACCAATGAGACTGTGTTTTCCATGACAGAAAAACCCGGTCACCTGGCTGTGATCGGCGGAGGCCCGATCGGATGCGAGCTTGCCCAGGCATTCAGGCGATTAGGTTCTGAAGTGACAATCATGCAGAGAGGTCCCCAGTTTTTGCCTCGGGAAGACCCGGATGCCGCTTCTCTGCTGGGTAAAGTATTTGAAAAGGAGGGCATTCGCTGTATGCTCAGCGCAGTCATCAAAAAAGTTACGAGTGAGAATGGTAAAAAAGTGCTTTATGTCGCTCACGAGGGAAAAGACGAAAAGATTGACGCTGACGAGATACTCGTCGGTGCCGGACGAGTCCCGAATGTCAAGGGATTGAACATGGAAACAGCCGGAGTTGAGTACGATAACCGGAAGGGCGTGCACGTCAATAAATACTTCCAGACTACCAATCGGCGCATTTATGCTGCGGGCGATATCTGTTTTCCTTATCAATTCACCCATATCGCCGAAGCCGCGGCCCGAATCGTCATTCAGAATGCCCTGTTTTTTAAAAGCAAGAAGCATAAATCTATGATTATCCCTTGGTGCACTTACACTGATCCGGAAATTGCCCATGTCGGTATGTACGAGAAGGATGCCAAGGAGAAGGGGATACCAGTGGAAACATTTGTCCATTATTTTAAAGACGTGGACAGGGCTATTCTGGACGGTGAGGACAAGGGATTTATAAAGGTTCATGTGAAAAGAGGGAAGGATAAAATCCTCGGAGCTACGATCGTGGCCAGGCATGCAGGAGAGATGATCAGTGAGTTTACGCTGGCAATGACAGCCGGGAAGGGTTTGAAGACCCTCGCGAACGTCATTCATCCCTACCCCACTCAAACAGATGCCATCAAAAGAGTCTCTTCCCAGTATTATGCCCAGAAGTTTTCGCCTTTTCTCAAGAAGCTGCTCACTCGCTGGTTTACATGGAGAAGATAAGACATCGTGATGGGACGTCGCAGGCTTATCATTTTCACACGGTATCCTGAACCAGGACAGGTCAAAACCCGTCTTATCCCTGCTCTAGGGGAAGAGGGAGCTGCATCTCTCCAAAAAAAAATGACTGAGCATTCCGTGGCATGGGCTGCTTCTCTTTCGGAGAGAATGCCGAACTTTCTGGAGATCCGTTATGAAGGAAAAGACCAAAACCTGATGGCAGAATGGCTTGGGTCCGGATACAGCTATGAGACTCAAGGGGATGGAGATCTTGGAGAAAGGATGGCGAGGGCCTTTGAAGAGAATTTTCAGAAGAAGATAAAACAGATAGTTCTCGTTGGAACAGATTGCCCACAGATGTCTGCCTTCCATGTTAAGTCTGCATTCGATGCGCTAAAAACGCATGATCTGGTTCTCGGGCCAGCAGTGGATGGAGGGTACTGTTTGATCGGGCTCAAACAGATGGTCCCGGAGCTTTTTGTTTCACTAGCCTGGGGAACAGAAACTGTTTTCCAGAGTACATTGGAGAAAGCAAAGAATGCAGGCCTCTCTGTGAAATGCCTGGTTCCTCTGCGGGATGTGGATATTCCAGAGGATCTCACAGTTTGGGAAAAGGTATCCAATCAATATCTTTCGATCGTCATTCCTACATTTAACGAAGAAGAGCATCTGCGCCAGACCCTTGAGAAGGTCGGCCGGATACCGCATGGAGAGGTAATAGTCGTCGATGGAGGAAGCCGGGACAGCACTGCGGAGATAGCCGAGGAATGGGGAGCAAAAGTCATCCAGTCCAAACCGAACCGGGGACGGCAGATGAATCTTGGTGCCCGAGAAGCGTCGGGTGACATGCTTCTCTTTTTGCATGCAGACACGCTGCTTCCCGAAAATTATTCAGAGTTCATTCGAGAGGCACTGGTTGACCCCAAGGTTGCGGGGGGGGCTTTTGCCTGGAAGGTCGAGCCTTCCACACCCTTTTTAAGGTATCTTGAGAGAAATGTGGCCTGGCGGACTAAAATTTTTCGCATGCCCTATGGGGACCAAGCTTATTTTGTCAGGGCATCTCTTTTCCGAGAAATGGGCGGCTATGCGGATATTCCACTCATGGAAGATGTGGAATTCATCCGCCGACTTCGCAAAGTCGGGAAACTAGCTTTTATTCCCCAGCCTGTAGTGACTTCTCCTCGCCGTTATCAGAAGCGAGGTCCTGTGCGGACAGCGTTGAGGAATAAACTCACCTTATTTGGATATTACCTCAAGATTCCTCCTGACCGCCTGGCAAAATTTTATTATAAGAAATAAACAAAAAAATAAAAAAAAAGGGCCTGGTGTTTATGCTCACTAATTAGGTAACTCTTTTGGGAATGATATTGAAGACATAAGTGTCATAGCGAGCGAAGCGTGGCAATCTCATAAAAAGGATATCTTCATTCCCCTAATAATATAATTTCTCTCTACGAGATTGCCACGCTTCGCTCGCAATGGGCATAATACTCACAAAGTGTTGGTATTTCTCTTTAGTTCATTTAAGTATTCAGAATATATAACATTATTAATAAAGAAGATATTCGACTAGAAATGCATCTGAGAGAGTACATTTTGTTGTCTTTATTGAATCCTTTCAATAAACACACTAAAAATCAGCTCTATGTTGCTTATTTAATTTTAAATACATATATTACCACCAACACTTTGTGAGTATTATGCCCGCAATGACATCTAAAAAGTGTTACCAAATTACTGAGCGCGTACACCTGTCCCCTTTTTTCTTTTTTTTTATACCACCTTTTCAGGTGAATAAAAATCATTACTCAAATCATCTCAAAAGGGGATTGTCTGACTTTAACCGTCTTGTTAGCATATGATTGATCTTCCAGAAATAGCAGTCTGGAATTTGAAGGATTAACACATATAAGAGGAAACCATGATGACTGAACAATCATTAAGACCTATTGGTCGAAGCTTTATTTTAGTCGTTTCGTTGTTTGTTCTCCTGTCTGGACCGCTCCTCTCCCAGAGTAAAAAACTCAGAGTCACAGCAGAAACGGTCTCAATCTATCTCAAACCGGATGAGGGGAGTTCCGTCATTGCTACAGTAAAACAGGGGACCATTATGACTCTTCAGAACGCAAGAAAATTTAAAAGGACATGGTACCATGTTCTTTTTCTTCCTGAAAAATCAAAAATCATGAAGTCCGGGTACATTCATGATTCATCTGTGGAAAGGTTATTTGTGGTGACAAAGATCGAAACACTCCAGGACGGAAAAGGAATGAAGAAGCATTTCAGACAGGCTCAATGGGAGATGACTCAAAACCAGGTTTTACGATTGGAAGGGAATCCTGTTGTTAAGGAAAAATCTGATGGATTGGATGTCATGAGGTACAAGGAGAATGTCAAAGAGATGGACTGTTGGGTCGAATATATTTTCAAAGAAGACAAATTGAGTAAGGCAAAATACATTTTTTTAGTGGATCACGAGTACAAGAGTCTGTATTTTGGTGATTATAAAAAGGTAAAAGAATTTTTAACTGAAATCCATGAGCAGTCTCCGCTCACGAATGTCAACTGGATGAATCCCACGCATAAAGAAGATTATTCCAAGTGGGGACTTGCAGTTAGCCTGGGGCATCTGGAGTACAGCGCTATCTGGGATTTGCCAGAAACAGAGATTGTGCTCCGATTGTTTGGAAAAAATAATAAGGTTAACCTTATCGTTGATTACACCAGAATACTTCAGAAAGAAAAGGAATAGATCAGAGCAACCAGAGGAATTTTCAAACTCAGGGAATCGTTCTTCTATTGTCAGGAAGGTTTTTTAGAAGATATTCCTGATCATCTCATTATTTCGAATCGAATCCATCCCAACAGTAAGTGCATGTTTTTTCTTTTGGAAGCCCTATAGCCTCCACAAGGTCCTCTAATTTTTGATATCTTAATGTTGTGAGCTTAAGCCTTTTCTTTATTTGATCGACCATGGCTTCGTATTTTTCGGAGCCGGTTCGAGAATATTCTTCCAGATCTTTATTATCGACGCCTTCTATTTCCTTTATGGCTGTTCTTGCCGCAAGGTCCAGCTCTGACCGTGATCTCGAGAAATTCAAGAATTTGCATCCGTATGTGAGCGGAGGACATGCCGGACGCATGTGCACTTCCAGGGCGCCAAAGTCATAGAGCCTCTGGATGGTATCTTTGAGTTGGGTTCCTCTGACGATGGAATCTTCGCAGAAGAGGACTCTTTTCCCCTCAATGAGTTCCTTGATAGGAATGAGTTTCATTTTTGCCACGAGATCTCGAATTTTCTGGTCCTGGGGCATAAAACTCCGTGGCCAGGTGGGCGTGTACTTGACGAAGGGTCTTTTGAAAGGAATGTTGGCTTCGCTGGCGTATCCCAGGCCATGGCCGATTCCTGAGTCAGGTATTCCAGCGACCATGTCTATCTCGATATTATCGTTTTTTGCCAGAGTGGCACCACACTTGTTTCTCACATACTCGACATTGATATCTTCATAACTTGAAGCAGGATATCCATAATACACCCACAAGAAACCACAGATCTGCATTTTGTCTTCAGGGGCTTTTTTCTGCTCGATACCTTCCTCTGTGATGTAAACGATCTCTCCAGGTCCAAGGTATTTTGATATTTCGAAACCGAGGTTTGGGAAGGCACACGTTTCTAAAGTTGCCGCATAGCTCCCTTCCTTTTCTCCAATGACAATCGGAGTTCTTCCGAGCCTGTCTCTTGAAGCATAAACTCCATTATCAGTCAGAAGGAGAAGGGAGCATGATCCCTCAATCACTTCTTGGACGCTTTGGATGCCTTCTTCGAAGGTCGGTTCCTGGTTGATCAAGGCAGCCGTGAGTTCAGTGGGATTGATTTCTCCTCCTCTCATCTCTGAAAAGTGGATCATCCTTTTATCGAACACTTTTTTCATGAGTTCATCTGCGTTTTTTATGACTCCAACAGTCACGATGGCGTATTTTCCCAAATGAGACCGGATTAAGAGGGGTTGGTCTTCGTAGTCACTGATCACACCAATGCCTTTATTCCCTTTCATCTTCTGAATGTCCATCTCGAACTTGGACCTGAATGGAGCGTTCTCAATGTTGTGGATGTATCGAATGAAACCTTCTGGATTTCTCAGGGATAGGCCGCCCCGTCTTGTTCCGAGATGGGAATGATAATCTGTTCCAAAAAATAGGTCGTTTACACAGTCATTCTTGGAGACAACGCCGAATAATCCACTCATCATAACCTCCTTTGCAAAGAGCTGTATTTTTGAATTCCGCTTAGGGTTAGAATCTTAAAAATCCTTCTGAACAGAAAATGAAGAGCGAAAAATGTTTATGGAAGAAATTGTTTATCCGAGGAAAAGTGAGTCGCTATGAAAGACATTTATCGCTCAAAAATAGAATATGACAGATTTCTGTTCTCGATTCAAGAAGAAAGTCTAAAAAAAGAAAAATTACATTTTCATTCAAATGAAGGAATATATTTTAAAGGACATCTCGCTCACAAATCCGTATAATTATACTCGATGATGAAGGAAGAATGAAAAAGTATATCCCTTTTACTCTTGGCCTTCTTGTTTTTTTTCCATTCATGAACTCTTGTTTAGTGACATTTGGAGATTTTCCTGGCTATATGGCCCCTTGGCACACTGTTGAATATTATAAATCATTTTATTTGAGTTCAGGAGGGACTCTCTCCCTGGAGAATATGAACGGAAATATCGATATTCTTGGGTGGGATAAGGAAAAAGTGGAAGTCTATGCTGAAAGGAATATTCCTTTCTCCTCCAGCAGAAAAGGGATGCGGCAGCCCTATGGAGGCAATCTTCCAAAAATTGATATTGACAGTTTCGAAGACTTTGTAAAAATCAAAACCAGCACAGTCGACCAGGATAAGTATGTGAGTGCTGTCGATTACTTTTTAAATGTTCCCCAGCATGTTTATTTGAGAAATATCGTAGCGAGAAGGGGAGATATCATCATCTCTGATTTATATGGAGAAGCTTTTGTAGAGCTTGTGAAGGGGGAGATAAAGGTTGATAACTTTTCCGGCTCTCTTCATGTATCTTTGGGAGAGGGTTCAGTGAAGGCAAGCCTTATGGATCTTCGGAACGAGGATGAGATCAGAATATCCACTGAAGAGGGAGACGTCATCGTTTATCTTCAGGAAGATGTTCGAGCCCTTATAGAAGCTAGCACTTTAGATGGGAAGATTTCTAACGAGTTCGATCCTGAAGAGGATCCTTCCTTGAATAAAATTTCCTTCCAGACCAATGATGAGGGAGCGTTCATCTCTCTCTCGGCTTCTAAGGGGAATATCCTCATCAAGAAATCACGAGAGAATAATTAGATAATTTGTAGGTTGTAGATTCTTTTTCCTGAAGATATAATACTGTCTGATTCAGGGAGAAAGATTGGATTAAAAGCGATAGGGAAAATGAGCGCGTTTGACTGAGGAAGGGAGAAAAGGGATGGAAGAACAAAAAAAGGTAATGCTGACCGGAAGTCTAGTCATCCTCCTGGTGGCAGTGGTTGTCGTAGTCTATTATTTTTTCATCCGAGATAAAGCAAAGGAAGCGCTCCCTACACAGGACGTTGTCGAGGAACAATCTGTTCAAGCTGCACCAGAGGAATTGGCAGGTGAGGAAGATATTGTGAATCCTCTTCAGGTCGAGCTCAACAAAAGCGACCCAGTTCTCCGAGAAATGGCTGGAGATTTATCGGCAGATCAAACACTCGAGTCATGGCTAAAGAGTCAGGATCTGATCCGCAAATTCGTGGCAGCGGTCGATAACATTGCCAATGGTTTGAGCCCTCGTCCTCAGATTGATTTTTTTACTCCCAGAGGAGATTTCAAAGTCATTAGAAGAAATAATCGGTATTACACGGATCCTAAAAGCTACAGCCGGTATAATCTCGTTGCCGGTGTTTTTGCCTCTTTGGATGCGGCAAAAACAATCCGACTCTATAGACGGGCGAAGCCTCTTATACAGGAGGCATATGAAGAATTGGGGTATCCGGACCAGGACTTCGATGTGACTCTGGTAGAAGCTATAGTTGAATTGCTTAAGGTCCCAGTTGTCCAGGGAGAAATGCTTTTAGAGAAAAAAGTGATATCCTATGCTATTGCTGATCCCGGGCTGGAAAATTTGAGTGAAGCTCAGAAATATCTTCTCCGCATGGGATCTGAAAATATTCGAAAGATACAGAAGACGTTGCGCGAGCTCGGAGCAGCTCTTGAAATACCGGAACACCTTCTTCCCCGGCCCAAGGTTTACATTCCGGTCAACAGATAATCCTGACCATTTCTCCAACTCATCCCTTGACAAAGTTTGGCTATTGAACCTTATTCCGCCGGGAAGCAGATCTGCCTGCACACTTCCTGGCGCACTTTTTTGGATGAGAAGTGATCCATAAGGCTTTTCCAGCCTTTTTGCAGTTGGATAAGATTCTGGAAGGGATTAATTTCAGACGGGGGTGTGGATTGAGTAAGGGAGATGTTTTTCATGCATTCCACGGCTCCTCTTTTATCTCCATCTCCTAAATAATCCATGGCCAGCATGATATTCGAGCGGAATATTCGGTCATCCAGATCATCTCTCAAGAATTCTCCAGGGTAAATACCGAGGTTCTCTGCCGTAACATTTACCATATGTGGGATGGATTTTTGTGTTTCCAATTTTTTCTTTTCATACATGAATCGATAAATATCCTCTCTCACTTTTAGCCATTCAGGATGAGTTTTAGGAGGTGCATCATGTTTGATCGAGAGTTGATTATCCAGGAAGA
>DAOVAM010000218.1 GCA_030671065.1 Candidatus Aminicenantota bacterium | reverse complement strand
CGCTGTTTTTGTGATGAAGAAGGGAACGTTCTTTCGAAACTTGCTCTTTGAGTTTTTCTTCCTGACGAGCGAGCAGTTCGATCTCTTTTTCGATCCTTACGTTTTCATTCTTTATTTCTGTGTGTTCAGAAAGCTTCTGAAAGTATTCATTCCTCAAGGCTTCTAGAGTGTTGCTCCATTTTTCTAATTTGTCTTGCGACGATTGGTTTTCCGAGTCAGCTTGATTCAGTGCCTTTTTCTTCTCAGAATGAGCCTGGTGTGTGTTTTCACTTTCCTTCTCGACCTCGGCTTTTTCTTGAGCAATCTGAAGATTTTCCTGTTTTACCTCTTCTGAGTTCGTGATCGCTCTTGTCTTCTGCTCCTGAACGAATTCGATTCTTTTGGATTCCTTATCCCTGTCTGTCTCCAACTGAGAAAGCTGGGATCTGAGTGCATACAGAGTTTTTTGGCTTTCTTTGATTGATTCTTCAAGGTCCCAGACTTCCTTTCTCCTGACACTCAGGTTCTTTTTTTCTGTCTTTAAAAGAGAGGCAGCCTCTTTTTCCTGACGTTGGCATTTCTCATATTGGCGGGTGACATTATGAAGGTTCTCTTCAATTTGAATTATTTTTTTGCGGTAATTGAGAGAAGTCAACTGTCGGATTTTTTCTCTCAATTTTCTGTACTTGATCGCAGCGCTGGCCTGTCTTTGAAGCGAGTTTTTTGCTTTGGATACCTCGGAAATGATGTCTTCCAGCCTGGTGAGGTTTTGCTCACTGATTTCCAGTTTATTCTGAGCCTGTCTTTTCTTGGTTTTGTAATAGGCCGTACCAGCAGCCTCTTCCAGAAGCAGTCTTTTCTCCACAGGCTTTGAAGTGAGAAAAAGTCCGATTTGTCCCTGCTCGATAACAAAATATTCCTTATCAGAGATGGAACGACTCCATAAGGCCTCCTGGATGTCTTTCAGTCTGATCAGTTTTCCGTTCATCCTGTATTCGCTCTCTCCTGAGCGGAAAACGCGGTGGTTGATGATGAGCTCTTCACTCTCATCAGCAAAGGAGAGAATGACATCTGCCATCCCCATAGGCGGCTTTTGTGTGTTCCCGTTGAAGATGATGTCTTCGCTGCGTTCTCCCTTCAAAGACTTGGATCTCTGTCCTCCAAGAGCCCAAATGAGTGCGTCAACGATGTTACTTTTTCCGGTTCCATTCGGGCCAACGATGGCAGTTATGCCGGAATGAAAGATAATTTTTGTTTTTTCTGGGAAGGATTTAAATCCCTGGAGTTCAATCTTTTTTATGAGCATATTTAGACGGTAGCTTTCCTCTGTCGCTTAAAAAGTTATCTTGATTTTTATCTATTCAAGGAATAGCTATTTTACCCGATTTATATGGATTGTCAAAGAATATGAATTATGGGGACGTTCCCCAAAGGGACACCTTAGGAAAAAGTGTCATTGCGAGCGTAGCGTGGCAATCCCATAAAAAGAATTGTCATTGTGGGGGGAGTGGGATTCCTTCGCTCTGCTCGGAACAGGCTTGACAATCTCAGCTTTGTGTCATTGCGAGGAGCGCAGTGACGTGGCAATCTCATACGAAAAAATGTATTTCTTTATATGAGATTGCTTCACTCCGTTCGCAATGACACAAAGCTGAGATTGCCACGCGACGCTCGCAATGACATTATTAAAATTTTGCAAAACTATTAAGCAAGCACCCCTAGCTCAATGTTTCTATGGGGAACGTCCCTTATGCTGTGTGTTAGGCTTCCTTTAAGGAACTGTATATCAAATGCTGAAGATTTTTAACAAACTCAACCTTTTCAGGTTTTGATGGATTTGCCTTCTCGAAAGTCAGAGGCGGCAAAAACTCAACAACAAGACGAGGTTTTTCATACTTTTTGTTTTTGATGAATTTCCAGAATCGTTTTATGGCTTTGTAGAAAAAGAATCTGTGCGCAACATAATTCCAGTATGTTCTTTTTGTGATCAGGGGAACTTCTTTCACAATACTCGGGATGATTTTAACTGTTTTGCCTCGCTGATAAAGGCTGCTGGCCAGAGTAGGAACGATTGTCTGGTATACGGGATTCTCAGCTGTCTTGTGTGTTCGTCCTCCGCTCGGTGCGATCGCAATGGGGATATCGTTTTCAAGGCTTTTTATGCACTCCAAATAGGCCTGCTTATTGGTTTTGCGTTTTCTGAGTCTGTCTTCCTCTGAGTTGGGCTCGAACAGATCGACTTGTATGAATTTCAATCTGTTTGCCTGAGCAATCGCATATTTTGTCACGATATTGATAAATTTTCCATACCACAGTTTTATCCAAAGCCTATTTTGTGCCTTTTTTTGAAACTTGGGCGGGAAGATGGCATTCTCTACTTCTTTGTACAGTTGAGGGAAGTATTCCGGACTGGCTACGATGGTCTCTGCCAGAAACCTTATGTTCGGTTTGGTCGGAGCCGCTAGTCCAAAATAAACGGGTTCACCCCGGCGTGTAATATGATTGTACACATAGATAATCGGACCATTATCGGGGATGTTCTCTAATCCGACAGCCTTTGGTTTCGGACATACAGGAAGAGTTCTCACTAAAGCGCGTAAGATTTTGTATGATAAAGTGATCATTTGCTCTGGTCTTGTATGCTTTGTGTTATTATACCCTAATTTTCATTTTTTTTTCATATTGACAAGTGAAATTTTAATATGTGATCTGGAATATAATTCACCAGTCTTTGGATGGAGAGAGATTAAAACAACTATGTTATATGCGAGGACGTTGCCTGGAACACTCTTCGAGAAGCAGGCCAGCAGAAGAGTAATTAGATTTTGGAGTTTTGAAATCCTAAAAAGGACTTGATTCGAGTGGCAACGGAATCCGAAATGGAATAGAACGTGGGTAGAAATAGCAATGTGAAAAAGGTCGAAGTGGTTAATCCGCCGATGATGGCCACGGAAATGGGCGCCCACATCTGTGCCCTTCGTCCCGCTGCTTCGAATAAATGGGGAAGCAAGAAGGGGAGAGCGAGCGGCAGTACACCGAATATAGTAGTGATGGCTGTCATGATGATCGGCCGCATCCGGTCTTTGCCTCCCTGTATGATGGACTCGTTCTTGTTCATCCCGGATTTGCGAAGCGTCCGGATGTGATCGATGAGGATGATCCCGTTATTGACAACGATCCCGAACAGAACCAGCAAGCCAAGATAGGAAGTGGTGTTCAGTGTGATGCCCGTGATGGTGAATATCATGGCCACACCGAACATCGCCAGCGGCACGGCGAGCAAAATCGTGAACGGAGTCACGAATGATTCAAAAAGCGAAGCCATGATGATGTATATAAAGATCAGGGCGAGAATGATCGCCATGCCGGATTCCCCCTGAGATTCTCGAAAACGCCTCCACCCGGATCCCAGACTCCATGCGTAGCCGTCAGGAAGTTCGACGGTGCTCATCGCCTCACGAATGTCTTCGGAGATGGCCATCATTCCTTCCTGTTTGGTGTTGACCCGGATGTTCAATTTTGATTTCTTATTTTCCTTCCGGATGGATGTTGATCCCATCCGGTAGGAGATGTTCGTGATCGCGGAGAGTGGAATCCGTTTGGATTGGGTCGGCAGGCTGATGTTCCGGAGGTCTTCTTCGCTGAATCCCTCTTCTCCCTGGATTTTCAGTATGATGTCGATCTCACGATTTTCTGTCTTGAATTTACCGATAGGCCGGTCAGAGAGAGAGGAGGAAATGGTTCGGGCCACCATTTGGCTGCTCACTCCTGAACTTTCTGCCTTTTTGCGGTCCACCTGGACCATGATTTGTGTATCTCCACCCTCCAGGTCACTGGTCACATCCTCCACATTCGGGACTGTTCGTAGCTTTTCGATGACCATGGGGGCCAGCTCGGTCAATTTTGTGTAGTCCAGGCCGATAAGCTCCACGGAGACTCCGCTGAAATGTCCGCCGCGGCCAAAGCGCTGCCCGTATTCGTAAGTGATCCCGGCTCGTTGGGGCAGCAGAT
>DAOVAM010000088.1 GCA_030671065.1 Candidatus Aminicenantota bacterium | reverse complement strand
AATATTCACCACGGCATCTTCATAGCCCAGGTCGGCAGCTCTCTGGATGTATGCGTTTCCTGTCAGGAAACTGAGTCTTGCAAATGAATCGTTCGTGTATTCTGATTCTTCTGCAGACAGTGGAGATAGAAAAATTAGAAGTGTTGAAAAAAATACGGCTATTTTTTTCATCTTTCTTCTCCTTTGATCTGTTTTAAGTATATCACATTAAATCATTATGCAAATACTATGCCAATTCCCCTTCCCTTGATCCAACAGTACAAGAGGAAAAATTATGTCCTTATAAGATGACGGATGTCAGAAGATGGGGACAGGCCCCTTTTTTCTCTTTCAGGGGTACTTGCTTAATAGTCTGGCAAAATTTTAATAGTGTCATTGCGAGCGCAGCGTGGCAATCTCGTAGGATAAATTGTCTGTTCCTTTTTATGGGATTGCCGTGACCGTTCCGAGCAAAGCGAAGGAATACCAGTCCTCCTCGCAATGACACTTTTTCCTAAGGTAGTACCTTGGGGAACGTCCCTAAAGTTTCCAGAATTGTTTCTGGGTTTCAAAAACAGGAGCCAGTTCTTTTTCAGTGTTCGGGGATGTTTCTTCCCTGATTTCTGGTTTTTTCCCTTTTCCCCCGAGATGGAACAGCACCTGTTTGACTCCTTCCCTGAGTCCCTGGAGGTCATAGCCTCCCTCAAGCGTGAAAAGAATCCTGTCCTTGGAAAACTCATGGGCCAGGATCATGAGTTCCGATGTGAGCGCGCCGAATCCCTCCTCTGTGATTTGCATTCCTCCCAGGGGATCTGCTTTATAAATATCAAAACCAGCGGAAATGAGGATGAATTCCGGCTTATATTCAGAAACTATAGGGGAGAGGATTTTTTTGAATATATAGAGATAATCTCCGTCTGTTTTTCCTCCAGAGAGCGGGACATTGACAGTAAATCCCGTTCCCTTGTCCTGCCCTGTTTCTTCCCAGTGTCCAGTTCCAGGATAATGAGGGAACTGATGCGTGGAAAAATACAGGATGTCCTTTCGGTGGTAGAAAGAATGCTGGGTTCCGTTTCCATGGTGAAGGTCCCAATCTAAAATCAAAATGCGTTTAATCCTAAATTTTTTAACCAGGTATTCCGCTCCTATGGCCACATTGTTGAAAAGACAAAAACCCATGGCTCGTGAGGCTTCTGCATGATGGCCAGGAGGCCTGACGAGGGCAAAGCCGTTATGGATTTTCCCTTCCATCACGAGGTCGATGGCGGTCAAGAGGCCGCCTGCAGCAAGAAGGGCGACTTCATATGAGCGTGCGGATGTGGCTGTGTCAGGATCAAGCTGGATCCTTTCCTTGCCTGATGTTTCTTTTATAGATTCAATGTAAGAAGAGGAGTGGACCATCTGGATTTCTTTCACATCAGCCGGACGAGGTTCTATCTCTGTGTAGGGGAAGGAAATTTCTTTTTCCAGCATACGGTAGATGGCTTCTATCCTTTGGGGATTTTCCACATGATAAGCCCCCATACTGTGCTCCATGTACCTCAGATCCTTGACAATCCCTGTTTTCAATCAGTCCTCCTGTTCTTAAAAAATGGGTGCCATTTCTCAGGTGAAGGTTTGGCCGTCATCAGGCTGACTCCGATAAGAAGAGTGAGCGAACAGATGAGAGCGGGGTAGATGGATGGAATGCCCAACGGAAAATGTCCCAGGATTTTATTCATGATTTCCCAGACAACGGTTGTGATCAATCCGCCCAGGATGGACAGTACTCCGCCTTGCACAGTGACTCTCTTCCAGAAAAAAACTGCAAGCAAAGCCGGAGTGATCCCGGCGCCATACACCGTATAGGCCGCATACGCCGCATCCAGAATCCTGGGGAAAAAGGAAATCAGTGAATAAGATATAAATCCCAAGACGATCACCGTTAATCTTGAGTAGAGGATCATTTTTTTATCCGGCAGATCGGGATTGATGAACCGCTGGTAGATATCCCTGATGACGTTTGTGGCAGGGACCAGAAGGAAACTGTTCGCGGTGGAGATGATGATTGCCATGATAGCCACTAACAGTAAACATCCCACGACAACAGGCACTCCCTTATGGCCAACAAGGATAATTATTTTTCCTGCCTCTTTGGCTTCAAGCCCCTTGAAGTAGCTGCTTCCGATAACAGCCAGGCTCTGTAGGGCAACGCCGAGAAGGATAGCTCCCACCACCCAGCCCACGACGGATTTTTTCGCCTCTTTTTCATTCTTCGCTGAGAAAAAGCGCTGATAGGTGTTGGCCATGCCCATGGCCAAAAGGAAGGTGGGAAAGAAATACCCCATAGCCTGAGTCAAGCTCATATTGCCCAGTATGGAGTGTCCTCTTGGAGCGACATTGGCCACGATATAATCCATCCCTCCCACGTGTTGGATAAGAAAAGGAAGAGCGAGGAAGATTCCAGTGATCATGACGATTCCATTAAACATGTCCAGGTAAGCGACAGAGATCATGCCTGCCATAAGGGTGTAGGCGATGACAAAGACCGCAACAATAATGATCCCTGAGCCAATGGAAATCTTTCCCTCAGTAATGATGTTCAACACCCAGCCTCCTCCCCGAAACTGATAACTGACAATTGTCAAGTAGGCAATGATCGTGGCGATCGTGGCCAGGATGCGGGCCCATTTGTTGTACCTGGCTTCCAGGATATCTGGCACCGTAAACTGGCCAAACCTCCTGACTCTGCCGGCGATAAAAAAGACTACAATGATGCCCAGCCAGCCTCCACTGCTTCCGATAAGAGATGAGTAGCCATGGTTGTAGCTGAGGTCGGAAACACTGAAGATATCCCCCGAGCCGATCCAGGTCGCAAGGAGAGTCCCGACGAGGATAGGAGCTGTCAAGGTCCTTCCGGCAACCAGGAAGTCTTCTTTTTTTTTCAGGCGTTTAGCCAGTTGGAGCCCGATGAAAAAGAGAATAATGAGGTAACCCAGAATGCTGAACAGATAGACCATTTGTATTCTTCTTTCTTTTTATTTTTTTATAGAAAATTCAGTTTAACCACTTGGATCATTCTGACCATTCTAAACATGTGATCCGTTTTCAGGTTTTAACGATGTTTTCACAATTCCATGTGTGGATACTCAAATCTGGATCTTATTCTTTTTAGGAAAGAATTTTTCCAATTCTTCCGGCTTCGGCTTTTCAGTCAAGAGACTGACGATGATCAGCGAACCCAATGAAATGGCCAGTGCAGGATAAATGATCGGGATTCCCCAGGGATCTCCAAGAGGAGCCAGGTGAGGGGGGAGAACTTCAGCTAAAACTTTGAATGCAATGACGGCAGCAGTCCCGGAGATGATGGAGGCCAATCCGCCGGCTTTCGTTGCTCTTTTCCAGGCTAGAGCAGCGATGAGCGCCGGTGTGATGGCCACTCCGTAGATTGTATATGCAAAAAAAGCCATTTCAAGCACTGAAGTCAGTTTTATGGCGAGGAAAAAGGCGATAACACCAAGAATGACGACGAAAACTTTCTGGAGGGCGACCATTTTTTTCTGTGTGGGTTCTTTTTTTGAGAAGCGCTGGTAGACATCACGCATGATGGTGGTTGTTGGAGAAAGAAGATAGTTCATACCAGTTGATATGACAACTGCACAGGCTGCTCCCAATAAAAGTACTCCCACAGGTGCAGGAACCAGGCTTTTGGCTGCCATGAGCACGAGTTTTCCACCTTCCTTGGGGATTGTCAGGTCAAGTTGGTCTTTGAATTTACTGTAAGCGAAAACTGCGATGACTACGACAACGGTCTCAACAAACACAGTCCCGATTGTCCAGAAGAGAACAGCCTTTTTGGCATCTTTGGGCGTCCTGGCACTGTAGAATTTCTGGTACATGCTCTGTACTCCCATCAGGAGGAGCATGGTTGCCAGAAAATACCCACCGACCTTTAAAAAGGGATACGTTCCGAATTGCTCGTTGACCACTGCGAAATATCCAGGATCAAGCACTTGGGTTGCCTGTGCAAATCCTCCGGCAGCAAGGTAGACAAAAGGAACGGAAAGCAAACAGGCCAGAAGGATGATGATCCCGTTGGGTAAATCTGTGTAGGCTATTGCAATCATTCCACCGAGAGCAGTGAAGAGGATGACAAAGGTTGCAGCGATGATCGTGCCAACGGAACTGGGAATGGCACCGTCTGAAGCCACATTGAGGATAAAACCACCGGCTACGAACTGGTAAGAGACAATAGCTGTAAAGGAAATGATGAGAGCGAAAGCGCCCACCAAACGTGCAGTGGGGCCGTAGCGGACTTCCAGGATGTCTCCGATAGTGTACTCTCCGAATGTCCGGATTTTCTCCGCAAGAAAGTAGATAGCGATAATTCCTACCCAGGCTCCTGCTGCCAGCCAGAGCGCGGAAAAACCTGCTTTAGAGGCGAATTCCGCACCCGCAATAAATGTGCCCGAACCGATCCAGGTGCAGATGAGTGTGAAAACCATCACCCCTGTTTTTAGGCTTCGGCCCGCCACCATAAAATCTTCTTGATTTTTAACGCGTCTGGCCCTGTAAAAATTAAACCCGGTCAGAACGAGTAGATAGGCAAGGATAATCCAAAGATAGACAGACATGAAACCCTCCTTTTTCCTTTTTGATTCTCAAAACTCTGACACAACTTCCTTATCCTGTTCGGATGCGAATAAGTTTAGGTTTATTTTTGAATCCCTCCTCGATTTTTCGAGTTCGCTTAAATCTATCAAGAAGTCCTCTTAATGATATTTAATCATTTACGGAATTCAAGCTATTTTTTAACTTGCCTTTTTCTTTTTTTGCTCAAGTTGTACAGAATAGAGACTGGTGATGTTCGGTTCTGCCATGGTTGTTCCGTGGATATAATCAGCAACTTCCATCGTCTTGGTATTATGAGTGATTATGATGAATTGAGTTTGATCTTTGATTTTTTTCATCAGTTCTAAAAACCTGTGAAGATTCACTTCATCAAGGGCTGCATCCACCTCATCCAGTACACAGAAAGGAGTGGGTTTATACCGGAAGAGGGCAAAGAAAAAAGCTAAACTGGTCAGGCTTTTTTCCCCTCCGGAGAGAAGAGAGAGTATCTGGACTTTTTTCCCTGGAGGTTGGGCTTTGATTTCTATTCCGCTGTCCAGGGGATGGCTTTCATCTGAGAGTTTAAGCTCTGCTGAGCCGCCGTTGAACAGGATGGAAAAAACATCTTTGAAATGCGTGTTGACTTCAGTCAGAGCCTTCAGGAATTGAGTCTTGCTTTCCTGGTCGATTTTCTTGATGGCTTCTCGTGTTGTATCAATGGATTCACGGAGATCTTCTTTCTGTTGGGTGAGGAAATCATAGCGCTTTTTCTGGATCAAGTACTCTTCCTCTGCCATCAAGTTGACGGATTTGAATTTTTGAAGCTTTTCCTCGGATTCTGTCAGATTGTTCTCGATTTCAGCACTCGGGATCTTCTCATCAGGGATTTCCTCCTTAACTTCCTTAAGAGTTTTTTTAAGGTCTTGCCAACAGCTCTCTTCAAGATTCACCAGATCCCGGTCCGTTTCCGCTTTGCTGATCTCCCATTTCACACGCTCCTCTTTTTGAGCCTCGCTTTCCTCCCTCATCTGCTCGATCCTGTCTTCCAGATTTCCCTGCTCCTTTTTCAATTTTAGCAGGAAAGATTCGTGCTGAACGAGTTCCTTTTCTCGTTTCTCTCGGTTTTTATCATACTCTTTTGTCTTTTTCGAAAGGCTTTCAATCGTCTTTTTTATTGTGACTTTATCTTTGTCGCAATTTTGGATTTCTTCCCGAAGAGAATTTTCTTTTCCGGCAAGGATTTTTTCCCTGTTCTTCAGGCTTTTGAGCCTGTGGTTCAGGTTATTGATTTTTTCATCGAGAAGATCGACGCTTGCTTTGAGTTCAAAATAATCTCTTCTTTTCTGGTTGTTAATCTCCTGTTGCTGTGCAAGCGCTCTATCTTCATTCTCTAACTTTGTCTTTAATGTGTTTTCATCTTCCTTGAGTTTTCCAAGAGAGAGGTCTTCTAATTTTTTGTTCAAGCCCTTCTTGTCTTCAGCTAAAGCCTTGAGTTCATTGTTGAGGATTTCGATGTTGGCCTTGATTTTTTCTTTTTCTGTCCGGTCATACTTTTTTTCTTTCTCGGTTTCTTCAATTTTTCTTTCCAGTTGATCGAGGTCTGTTATTTTTTCATGTATATCTTCTTCCAACTCTTGTTTTTTCTTCGTGTTGTCTTCAAGCTCCAGCCTGAGTGGTTCAGCTTTTTTCTCAAACTGAGCAATCCGTTCTTTTATCTTTTTAATCTCCTGGCTGAGAGTGAACAGTCCTTCTGTTTTCTGCCCCAATTTCAAGAGGCCAGAGGATAACAACAGATCTCCCTGAGGAGTGATATAGTTTAGAGAAGGAAAAAGAAGCCAGAGCTGTATGGCGCATTCCATATCTTTGACTACGGCTGCTTCTTGAAGATGGAGGGAGTCTTTGATTTTTGGATCTGGTTTGAGGTAGGATTTGAAAAGTCCTAAAACGCGAGGATCGTCAAGGACTTTTGAGGGGACTTCCTCTTTTTTTCTAGGGGAGAGGAGGATGAAGTTTCCTCTTAATTTTCTCTCAGCAAGAACTTTTGTCAAATCTTGAACAGAAACAAGAGTCGCTTTAGCCTCATCTTTCCAGAACATATCGATCAGAGGGGCATGTTCCGAATCTGCTTGGATTGAATCGGCCAGAATGCCAAGAGCCCCAGGGATGTCCTCAGAAACATCCGAATCTCTCTCTTTTTTCTCCAGCTTTTCAAGCGCCTGGAGGTGATGAGTTTCCTCCTCTTTTTTTGCCTTTAAATCTGAGATTTTCTGATCGAGGCTTTCGATGGAGGAACGAACTCCCTTCAGTTCATCTTGCCTGGCAGCTAATGTTTTTTTCTTCTCGTCTATGGATACCTGAGTTTGGAGTTGCTCTTTTCTTTTTTGCTCCAGGACGCTGTTTTTGTTTTGAAGAAGGGAACGTTCTTTCGAAACTTGCTCTTTGAGTTTTTCTTCCTGACGAGAGAGCAGTTCGATCTCTTTTTCGATCCTTACGTTTTCATTCTTTATTTCTGTGTGTTCAGAAAGCTTCTGAAAGTATTCATTCCTCAAGGCTTCTAGAGTGTTGCTCCATTTTTCTAATTTGTCTTGCGACGCTTGGTTTTCCGAGTCAGCTTGATTCAGTGCCTTTTTCTTCTCAGAATGGGCCTGGTGTGTGTTTTCGCTTTCCTTCTCGACCTCGGTTTTTTCTTGAGTAATCTGAAGATTTTCCTGTTTTACGTCTTCTGAGTTCGTGATCGCTCTTGTCTTCTGCTCCTGAACGAATTCGATTCTTTTGGCTTCCTTATCCCTGTCTGTCTCTAACTGAGAAA
Organism: Candidatus Aminicenantota bacterium; assembly: GCA_030671065.1. Lineage (GTDB taxonomy): Bacteria > Acidobacteriota > Aminicenantia > Aminicenantales > Aminicenantaceae > SOIA01. Next base: position 239 of record DAOVAM010000088.1, on the reverse strand, counting down.
GCTGGGATCTGAGTGCATACAGAGTTTTTTGGCTTTCCTTGATTGATTCTTCAAGGTCCCAGACTTCCTTTCTCCTGACACTCAGGTTCTTTTTTTCTGTCTTTAAAAGAGAGGCAGCCTCTTTTTCCTGACGTTGGCATTTCTCATATTGGCGGGTGATATTATGAAGGTTCTCTTCAATTTGAATTATTTTTTTGCGGTAATTGAGAGAAGTCAACTGTCGGATTTTTTCTCTCAAT
>DAOVAM010000070.1 GCA_030671065.1 Candidatus Aminicenantota bacterium | reverse complement strand
AACAGATTTTGACTAAAATCGCCCAATTATGGCTACGGTTGCTTAAATGAGAATTTACACTCTAGCTCTGTAAACAGGGTAGAACAGTCTGGTAGCTCGTCGGGCTCATAACCCGATTAGCTATTCACTTATCCCCATGTTTTAGTTGCGTGTCAAATTTGACGCTCTTTTGACATTTTATAGTCAAAAAAGCTTAAAATGGCATAAGCTCGCTTACTCAAAGTCAAAGGAAAACTATTGAAAAATAAGAGGTAAGCCTGGCGCGCCTGGAGAGACTCGAACTCCCGACCCGCTGCTTAGAAGGCAGCTGCTCTATCCGACTGAGCTACAGGCGCGTTTTTTCCTTGTCTATTGAATCAACCTGTAAATATGACTGAGGCCACGCTTTCTTTTTCATCCAATCGGGGAGATCGGATTTGAACCGACGACCTCCTGCTCCCAAGGCAGGCGCGCTAACCAGGCTGCGCTACTCCCCGGCTATAAAAAAGGAACCATCAGAAAAAGCAAGAAAAAGGGGACAAGCACCTTTTTTACCACTTTTTGTCAGAAAAAAAGGGGCCTGTCCCCTTTTTCTGAAGGTTCGATAATATTAGCAAAACAAGAAATGGTTGTCAATTTCACCCTCTCTTTAAACCTCTCTCTATCTCCTTCCTGTCTATCTTGACCATAACAGGTCTCCCATGAGGGCAGAGTGATGAATTCGAAGTCTTGAAAAGCTCTTCGACGAGATAATTCATCTTCTCAAAAGATAAGGGCTGACCTGCTTTTATCGCTGTCTTGCACGCCAGAGTGGCCAAAACTTTCTCTTTTTTGTTTTCGATTTTATCCCCTTTTACTTCTTCAAGAAGTGAGAAAAATATATCCTTGGCTTCGGCTTCTTTGAACAGATCTGGAAATTCTTTCAAAGAAAAACTCCGACCACTCAGGGCTTCTACTCTGAAGCCAGCATCTTCAAGTAGACTTTGATTCTCTTCCAGGCTCAATTCTTGAGAAGGCGAAAATTCAAAAAGTATTGGAAAGAGAGTGAGTTTTTGAGGCCATTTCTTTTTTCTGTCGATATCCTGATATTTTTCAAAAAGAACTCTCTCATGAGCATTATGCTGATCGATGATGAATATTCCGTCTTCGGAGGAGGCAACAATGTAAGTATCCCGGTGCTGTCCCAAAACCCTCGGGTAAATTCCTTCCTCTTTTTCTGGAGGAGGGAACAGGCCTTTCCAATGCTCCTGCTTTCTTTCTGCAGACGGGAAGTATCGCTCCCTCTTCTCCTCTTTAATCTTTAATCCGCTTCTTTCTCCTTCCTGAACAGGATAAACTTCTTTTATTCCCTGCTCTTTAAGCATGGCCTTCTCTATACTGTGGAGGATGAGTTGAAAGAAAGGACGAGAATCCATGAACCGGATTTCAGCCTTGGCGGGATGAACATTGACATCCACATCACTGTATGGGCAGGAGAGAAAAAGGAAAGCCTCAGCACACTGGTCCTTCTCCAGAAAACCCCTGTAGGCTTGATTCAAAGCAGCCTGCAAAGTCCGGTCTTTGACCAGTCGATTATTCACAAAAAATAGCTGGCGCGTTCTGTCTCGACGTCCAGAAAGAGGAATTGAAGCATACCCGTACACTCGCCTCTCTTCCTCCTCATGGTCCACTTCCATGAGATGATCTAGAAGAGATTTTCCGTAGACCTGAAAAATTCTCTCCTTGAGAGTTTTGGCTGGAGGATAATCAAAGACCTGACGTTTTCCATGGAACAAAGAAAATCTCAATTCAGGGGAAGAGAGAGAAACATATGTCATGTACCTCACAGTCCAACTGATCTCGGCTCGTTCTGAACGGAGGAATTTCTTTCGTGCAGGCAGGTTAAAGAACAAATCTTGGACTTCAACGGTCGTTCCCTTCGGAAAGGCGATATCCTCGACCCGGATGACTTCTTCTCCTTCCCTTTCTACCAGCGTTCCTTTTTCTTCTTTCCCATCCGAAGTCTTTAAAACTATCCTGGCAACCGAAGAAATGCTGGGCAGGGCCTCTCCTCTAAAACCAAGAGTTGCGATCCGGCTGAGATCATTCACTTTGGAGATTTTACTGGTGGAGTGTCTCTCAAAACTCAGGAGCGCATCCTCCCGGGTCATCCCGTGGCCATTGTCCGTGACTCTTATGAGTTTTTTCCCTCCAGAAAGCAGTTCGACCTTTATCTCCGAAGCTCCGGCATCCAGAGAGTTTTCCACCAGCTCTTTGACTGCAGAAAACGGCCTTTCAATCACTTCTCCTGCAGCTATTTTCTGTGCCACTTCTGGAGGGAGAAGAACGATCTTATTCATGAGTTCTCATTTATCCTTTATTCTCTCTGGTGCCCGGTAGAGTTACAGTGGCATTTCATAAAAAAAAGATGGGCTTGTCAACGGGAAATTTGAGAACATAACAGAAGAGCTCACTGCGCCTGGAGCAAGAGGATCTATCCCCCTATTTTTTGTTTGGCCGATCGATGACATGACCTCTTGTTTTCCGTTCCTGCACTTCTGTGATAATCAATTTCACTTCTTCTTTTTCAGAACAGGATGAACAGGGGATATGCACCTTAATATAATTAGAGGTTAAAGCTTCGTCCTGAGTCTTTCCTTTCTTGACTATGACGGCATCCCACTCTTTCCCTAAACAAAGACGTCGAAAGCCTGCATTCTTCGTCCTGGACAAACTTCTCAGAAGTGTGGCGCGTTCCTTCTTCACTCTTCCATTCACCTGAGGAAAGGATGCAGCCACAGTCCCTGGGCGGGCGGAATAAGAAAACACGTGAAAATAGGTCAACGGTGAGAGTTTTAAAAAATTGTACGTGTGTTCAAATTCATCTTCCGTTTCCTCAGGAAATCCGACAATAATATCTGCTCCTAATGATACAGAGGGTGATTTCTCGCGCAAAATCGAAAGGATCTCCTCGTATTGTTCAACGTTTACCTTTCTACCCATGCGGCTCAGGATCGCATCCGAACCGCTCTGGAGAGAAAGATGAAAATGGGGACATATTTTCCTGTTTGTTGTGATAAACTCCATCAGAGAAGGTTTCAAAAACCGAGGATCCAGAGAACTCAACCTGACTCTTGAAAGATCCTTTATACTTGTGATCTCTTGGAGAAGTTCCACAAGAGAACTCCTTGGTTCATGGTCCACACCATACGAACTGAGATGGATCCCGGTCAAAATAATCTCTTTGAAACCTTGAGTTATAAGCTCCTCAATTCGAGCTAGGATTTCTCTCTTCCCGAAGCTCACACTTTTTCCTCTCACACTGGGGATGACACAAAAAGTGCATCGGAAATTGCACCCATCCTGAACCTTAACCAACGCTCGAGAACGAAATGGTAAAATTGACTGTTTCTTTTGAGTGTCAGCGAGAGAGAGGATCTCTTCGGGTAAGTTCTTTTTTTCTGAATTGGTGATAACTCGCCAGACCTGGGGCATTTTCTGGAATTCCTCTGGGAGCTTTTCAGCATAGCACCCGGTGACGATCAGCCTTGCTGTTGGATTCAAACGCGATATTCTTCTTATAAAACTCCTTGCATCACTGTCCGCTCGGCTAGTCAGAGTACAGGAGTTAATCACAACCCAATCACTCCGAACAAAATCTTTTTCGAATTTCAATCCCTCTTTTTGAAGCGTATCCGTCCACCAGAAAGCTTCTGCCTGATTAACGCGACAGCCGAACGTCTGGATTGAAAATGAGGTCATATCTTTTTCTGGATATCCTTTGATTTGATCTCAACCTGAGATGCCATCTTCTCCCGGTACTCCTCAAGCTTCTGTCTCAAGGATGGCTCCTTCAGCCCTAAGATCTGTATGGACAGGAGTGCCGCATTCGCTGCTCCGGATTTACCCAAGCCCATTGTCGCAACCGGAACTCCCTTTGGCATCTGTACAGTGGAGAGAAGAGCATCCATACCGTTTAGGGTGGGACTCCCGACAGGGACACCGACAACAGGACGAATCGTGTGGGCCGCCACCGTTCCCGCCAAATGAGCCGCTTTGCCCGCTACAGCGATAAACACCTCTGCACCCTCCTTCTCGCATGACTGTATGAGCCTAATCGTCCTTTCTGGAGACCGATGGGCAGACGTCACCTCCAGGGTGAAAGGAATCTTGAATTCCTTGAATATCCCTAAAGCATCCTTGACGACTTCAAAATCCGAATCACTTCCGATAAAAACAGCGACTTTCATTTTTCTCCCTCCTTAACAGAGCCGATATCCTTCCTGAAATGCATGCCTTCAAAGGATATCCCAGAAGTAGCCTTGTATATTTTATCCAAAGTCTTGTTGAGGTTTTCCTCTGAAGCACAAACCCCGACCACTCGTCCTCCGTTTGTATAGTATTCTCCATCCTTATACGCAGTCCCTGCATGGAAGATCGTGATTCCAGGTATTCTCGAGGCTTCCTCGAGCCCCTGTATCTTCTTCCCCTTTTCGTAGTCCAGCGGATACCCGCCTGAAGCCAAAACCACACACGCGGAAGCGTTTGGGCTCCAATCTATCTGTTTTCCGGCTGCGTCTTCCTCCACTACGGAAAGAAGGATATCGATGAAGTCACTCTCGATCCTCAAGACCTGGGGCTGTGTCTCCGGGTCTCCAAACCGGCAGTTGTACTCAAGCACTTTAGGTCCTTCCTCTGTCAGCATCAATCCCACATAAAGAACTCCTTTATACTTTCTTCCTTCTTCATGCATGTGCGTCACTGTCGGAAAAACGATGGACTCCATAATCTTTAAAAAAAGAGCCTCATCGATGAATGGAGATGGAGAAATGGCTCCCATTCCCCCAGTATTCGGGCCTTTTCCTCCCTCGTAGACAGCCTTGTGGTCCATTGTCGTCACAAAAGGAAGGACATCTGTTCCGTCGGAGAGAACGATGAACGATGTCTCTCTTCCCCTTAAAAATTCTTCAACAAGAATTCTTTTCCCCGACTCACCAAATTTTTTATCCACCATGATTAGATGGATTGCTGCTTCCGCATCTCCTCGATCCTTACAGATGATGACTCCCTTCCCAGCAGCCAGTCCATCTGCTTTGACAACTAGAGGAAACGCGAACTGTCCGGAGTCGAGGTGTTCCACCGCTTGCTCCGGAGAATCCGCGACTCTGGCTTGGGCAGTCGGGATGTTGTGACGTTCCATGAACTGCTTGGCAAACACTTTACTGCCTTCCAGCTCAGAGGTTTTTTGATCCGGACCGAATATTCTTAAGCCCCTCTTCTCAAACTCATCAACTATTCCTAGAGTCAAAGGAAGCTCTGGCCCCACAACTGTCATATCAATTTTTTTGCTTTCTGCAAATTCAGCCAGCTTTTTTATATCGGAATCCCCGATGGAAACATTCTCGGCGATATCCATCGTTCCTGGATTTCCAGGAGCACAGAAGAGTTTTTCAAGCTGAGAACTTTGAGCCAGTTTCCAGGCCAAAGCATGCTCCCTTCCTCCCGAACCAACCACTAATACTTTCATATCACGTTCCTTTTTTCTCTGAGCATGTCTTCGAAACCTGGGTAGACAATAACACTTTTTAAAATTTTCGAAGCGAGAGGAACAGCTTCCTTCGGAGGAAGACAGAACTTCATCTCGAGAAAATTCTTCCGGAATTCTTTCACATCCTCTTTGACATTTTTATTTCTCATGAGTACATCAGCTATTAAACCTGAAAGCACTTCAAAATCCTTTTCCTGCATCCCGAAGCGGGTCATTTCCTGGACGCCCATCCGTATTCCACTCGACTCGAGGAATGTCTCATCATCCGGCAGGGCCTGATAATTCGTCACGATATTGTTTTCTTCAAGACGGCGGGCAATATCCTGTCCAAGGCCGTATTCTCTAACCCGCATAAGAACCTGATGTGTCTCTGTAAACCCGTCCTTTTCGTCTCCTTCAACCTGAATTCCCTTCTCTTTCAAAGAGCGAGCGAACGCTTTCGCATTGATACGGACCTGGCTCTGGTAGTCCTCCTTAAACTCGTTCATCTCATAAACCGCCACGAGAAGGGCCAGGAGTGTTCCCAAATGGTGATTGCTTGTTGATCCGGGGAAGGCCCGACCCTTGATATCCAACCAGAGTTTTCGGAAAGGGCTGCCTTTAGGAAAGTTCCCAGCGATGATCCCCCGTTGAGGACCGAAAAAGGTTTTATGCGTGCTTCCGGTTATAACATCTGCTCCCTCCTGAAGTGGAATCTGAAATTCCCCGTAAATCCCAAGCACATGAGCCATGTCATACATGATAACCGGGCGGACCTCCCAGTCCTTGACCAGATCCGCCACAAATTTCACTGGCTCCTGGTAGAGGAACATACTTTTTCCAAAAACCACGAGTTCAGGCTTATGCTGTTCGATAAGCTCTCCGAGCTGATCAATATCAGGTTTATAAGGATTCTCCTTCAAAACCGGAAAATTGATGACATTCTCTTTTCCAGTTCCAGGGTCTTCTGCCACGAAGTTGAACAAGGCTCCCATGGGTTGAGAGCTGAGATGCCCTCCCTTGGTCAATGCGTTGTTCATCACCAGTCTCATCTTCCGCATCGGCTGTCCCTCAGGACGGTTGCGGTTGAGAAAGCGCACCATTCCTTTGAACACAACCTCATTCGCCATCTGGCCGCTTATCGTCCGGAGTTCGACCTCTGTACAGCCGAAGTAGGCACGGAGCTCATTCCGCGCTTCCTCTTCAACGTCTCTGATGAAATCCGTACCCTGATAAAAATAGATTTCTTCCCCTTTCATCGTCCTGTGTTCCGCGTACCGGCCAGAAGGGTCTGAAATTTCACACATCTTCACCAGAAGAGAGGGCGTTGATTCAGAAGGAATAAGGTTGACAGACTCACGCTGACGCCAGTCATTGTTCTCTAATATTTTATTGGATAAAGATTGGATCTTCTCATAAAATGTCGGCATCCCCTCTCTCCTTTTTTTATGGTTTAAAATTTCTCTCTTCTAGATCAAATATTTTCTGGAGTCGATCTTGGTGTCTGCCTCCTTCATATTCGGTGTCAAGCCAGATTCGAACAGTATTCAGGGTTTCATCCAGAGGAAGGACTCTTCCACCCAGTGTGAGACAGTTTGAGTCATTGTGACTCCGGCTCATTTCCGCCGAATATTCGTCAAGGCAAAGAGTCGCCCGAATCCCCTTGAATTTATTGGCCACGATTGTCATTCCCAATCCTGTCCCACACACCAGGATGGATCTATCGTTCTTACCGAAGCAGACGCTTTGCACGGCCTTCTCTCCAAAATCAACATAATCTACTTTCTCCTCAGGGCCGCACCCAAAATCTTCATACAGTATTCCTCTTTCAGAAAGATATCTCAGGATGCCCATCTTTAGCTCATGCCCGGCATGATCTGAAGCTACGGCAATTTTCACATCTTCCTCCTTTCCAAAAAAGTGGAAATCCGATTGCCCTTTATTCTTGATGTGTCATTATATCAAGATTTCTATGAAATAAAAAAGATTAATAGGGTTGGATCCTGACTCTGGATCAGGTTATTGGAAAAATGACGAGAAGAACCGAGATTTCCTTCTAACTTGGCTCTTCCTGTTTTATGAGAGATGTCGCTTCAGGGAAAACCTCGATGGCCTTTAAAACAACAGGATCGCTATTCTGATAGATCCGCCATCCATCCTCGATGCTCCAGACAGAAGAAAAGATCTCTCTTTCCAGCTCTCTTTTTATTTCCGGCTGCGCCTCCTCGAATTCGGTTGGATCATACTCGATCTTGCTCTGTTGAAGATAGGCTTTGAAATCCTCAATGACCCGAGAATCGACTCTGAAATCCTGCCCGCTCAGTTTCTTCATACTCGAGTCTCCGGAACTCATCTGCTTGTCTTTTGAGAATACGAATTGTTTGGAGAGTGGAGTTTCTTTATTGGCGAACTTCCGACCATAAGAAAAAAATGCCCCTTTGTACACCAAAATGAACGTGATATCTTTAGAGGAAGACTTCACTTCATAATCTGGAGATATTCCTCCCTGGCCCAGGACCTTTCTGCCTTTGGATGTGTACCTCACTTCTCGCTCCTCATCAGGAGCTTGTTTGCTCATCATGTAATCTTCAATCCGGGTGTAATCTCTCTGGATCGACCTTCCGCTGGGCGTAAAATATCTTGCTGTAGTCAATGCCACTGCCGCATTCTCTGAGAGGGGAAAGACTGTTTGAACAAGTCCTTTTCCGAAAGAAGTCTCGCCCACGATTAAACCCCTGTCATTGTCCTTTATAGCTCCGCTGACAATCTCTGGGGCACTGGCACTCCCTCGATTGATCAGCAACACGAGAGGGATGTTTTCATACTGATTGTCGAGAGAGGCTCGGAATTCTTGATTGTAATTCTTATTCCTCCCCTTCATAGAAACAATCAGAGAACCATTCGGCAGAAACTCATCTGAAATCTCAACGGATTGAAGAAGTGTTCCTCCCCCATTCAACCTGAGATCAAGGATAAGCTTCTTCATTCCTTGCTTGACCAGGGATTCCATTTCTTCTCGGAATTCTCTTGTCGTCGTCCCGGAGAAATTGCGGATGCGTATGTATCCGATATCCTCCTGAAGCATGAACGCGTAAGAAATGCTGTGGAGGGGGATTTCCTCTCTTGTTACAGTCATTTCCAGAGAATTATCCAATCCCTCACGAGCGATCGTGATGTTCACCTGAGTTCCTTTAGGACCCCTCAACTTCTGAACGGCATCGAGGGCTGTGATCGGCTTTGTGCTTTCGCCGTTGATGTGGGAGATCACATCTCCTGCCTGAACACCCAGCCTGTACGCCGGCCCTCCTTCGATAGGAGAAATGACCATCAAGCGGTC
>DAOVAM010000025.1 GCA_030671065.1 Candidatus Aminicenantota bacterium | reverse complement strand
AAGAGATCTTTAATGGGCTGATTGACAGACAGATTATCAATTTTCCAGGATTTGAGCAAAGAAGTCCAGAGTCTTTTGGGATGTTCACTGGATTAGATCGAGGAACTTTTTCTTTAACTCCCTTTTGACTTTACATATCCTCATGCTTAAATTATTATAATAATTACCACTGGAGGTCATATGTTTCGTGCAACAACTATAATCTGTGTCCGTAAAGAGGAAAAGATTGCCATTGCTGGAGACGGTCAGGTCTCTTTCGGAGAGACTGTGCTGAAGCAGAAAGCCAACAAGATTCGAAATCTTTACAAAGGAAAAGTTTTAGCTGGATTTGCCGGAGCGACTTCTGACGCATTCGCCCTGTTCACCAGGTTCGAGGCCAAGCTCGAAGAATTCAGGGGGAACCTTTCCCGAGCAGCCATTGAACTGGCCAAAGACTGGCGAATGGATAAAGCGCTCCGCAGGCTGGAAGCCCTCTTGATCGTTGCGGATAAGGATAATTCTTTCCTTGTATCAGGAACTGGAGATGTCGTTGAACCGGATGATGGGATTATTGCCATCGGTTCAGGAGGGCCTTTTGCTCTGGCTGCTGCTCGGGCTCTGCTCAAGCACACTAATCTTTCTGCCAAGGATATTGCTTTGCAGGCCTTGGAGATTAGCTCAGGGATATGCGTCTACACGAATGATCAGATCACTGTAGAGGAACTGTAAATGGCGATTATGCTCCCGGAAAGTCTAAGGATGCCGCTCAATAAAGCGAGGGAGAAGGAGCTGACTCCTCGAGAGATCGTTTCAGAGCTGGATAAATACATCATCGGTCAGAATGCCGCAAAAAAGGCAGTGGCCATTGCTTTAAGGAACAGGTACCGCAGAAGAAAACTTCCTCCTGAGCTTGCCGATGAGATTGCTCCTAAAAACATCCTCATGATCGGTCCGACTGGAATCGGGAAGACCGAGATTTCCCGTAGACTGGCCAGATTGACATATTCTCCTTTTTTAAAAATTGAAGCCAGCAAATTCACGGAAGTCGGATATGTCGGCCGCGATGTGGAATCCATGATTAGAGACCTGGTGAGAATTTCTGTGGAACTGGTGAAATCGGAGAAAATCGAGGAGGTGCGAGAAAAAGCAGAAAAGAACGTGGAAGAGAAGATACTGGATATACTCCTTCCTCCATTGCGTAGAAAAATTGAGTCTCCAGATCCGAATGAACAAATGAAGTTTCAGGAGACCAGAGAAAAATTGAGAAAGCAGTTCAGGGCAGGCACTCTGGATGACAGGATGATAGATATCGAAGTCAAAGAGAAGATGGCTTCTCCGATGGAGATTTTTTCCAACAGCGGGATGGAAGAGATTGGAATCCATATTCAGGAAATCATCCCCGGATTTTTAGGAGGGAAAACAAAGAAACGAAGGGTTAAAATAGAAGAAGCCCGGGACTATTTATTGGATGACGAACAGCAAAGATTGATCGATATGGATCAGGTGTCTCAGTTAGCTGTGGAACGAGTTGAACATTCGGGTATCATCTTTTTGGATGAAGTCGATAAGGTTGCCGGACGGGAAGTGGGCCATGGTCCGGAGGTCAGCCGTGAAGGAGTTCAGAGAGATTTGCTCCCGATAATCGAGGGCACCACAGTCAACACTCGCTATGGTCTGGTGCGGACAGATCATATTCTGTTCATCGGCGCGGGAGCCTTCCATGTGACCAGCCCTTCTGATCTTATCCCGGAGCTCCAGGGGAGATTTCCGATTCGCGTAGAGCTCACTTCTCTTAATAAAAAAGATTTTATCAAAATATTAACAGAACCGGAGAATGCTCTCATCACGCAGTATAAAGCCCTGTTAGAGACTGAAGGCCTCCAGATTGAATTCACGGAGGATTCAATCGATGAGATTGCTGATATCGCTGAAAAGGTCAATGAAGATGCGGAAAATATCGGAGCCCGCAGACTGCATACGGTTATGGAAAAAGTGATGGAAGAGATATCTTTCAAAGCTCCGAATTTAAGAAAGAAAAAAATTTCAATCGACCGAAAATATGTGAAAAAGCAGCTCGAAGACATTATTGAAGACCAGGATTTGAGCCGCTTCATTCTTTAATGAAGAAATTTTTCCCATTCCTTGTCTTGGTTTTTTCCCTTTTCTCGTTTCCCGCCTGTGGGAAAAAGGGTCCCATTCTGCCTCCTCTCCCTAAATTGATTCAAAAAATCGAATATTTTGAAATAAGTCAGAGAGGAGAAAAACTCATTCTTGAATGGGAGAATCCGACAGCGTATATAGACGGAAGTCCTCTGTCCGCTATCTCGGAAGTCGAGATCTGGCTCTTCGAGGTGGGTAAACAGGAAACAGAGAGAGAGAATCCCACTCCGGAAGAATTTGAAAGGACAGCCAGGCTTTTCGGTTCGATCACACAGGAGGAGTTTTCCAAATATCAGGTCAGGACAGATGAGGGATTGATTCAGTTTCAATATCCATACGCGATGACACAGAAGGATTATCTGTTGAAAAAATTGATTTTTAGCCTGAGTGTGAAGGCGAAGAAAAGAAGAAGATCTGATTTTTCACGCTTACTGATTGTGGAACCTCAAATGCTGTCTCTTCCTCCGAAGGCAGTGAAGGCAAAGGTTTTCCAGGATCGAATCGAGATCAGTTGGGCTCAGGCTGAAAAGAACATCGACCAATCGTCCCCTGCTCGCTTCAAAGGATTTAATGTGTATCGAGCCGAGGGAGAAGAGCCCCCTCACCGTTTGAATTCACAACTCGTTAAAGGAATGAACTATAGCGATGAGGATTTTGTTATCGGAGGAGTGTACCGTTATGCTATCCGCGCATCCGTGACCGAATCCTCGCCATTCATGGAAAGCGATGATTCCGAAATCATTGAGGTCAGAGCAGAAGATACCTTCCCGCCAGCTGTTCCCTCTGGCCTCGTATCCATTGGGACAGAAAATTTTATCTCTTTGTCGTGGGATGAGAATCGTGATGAGGATTTAGACGGCTACAGAGTGTGGCGAAAGATGGAGGGAGAGGATGAATTCGTGCTTTTAACGCCTCAGCCCATCCATGAGAATGCGTTTAATGATACGACGGTTGAAAGGAACAGGAGATACTATTATGCTGTGACCGCTCTCGACATGTCGGGGAATGAAAGTCCAAAATCCGAGGGTGTGTTCGAAATCATAAAGGATGTGTATGAATGAAGATTTACAGGTACAAACATAAGGATAAAATTCACTTTGGAGTTTTGAGGGAGGAAAACCTTTATCAGATTGAAGGGACAATATTCAGAAAGTTCCAGGTGAAAAAAACGAAGCTTCCCATCAGCGATGTGACTCTTCTTCCGCCAGTAACGCCTTCCAAGATTGTTGCGGTTGGAGCCAACTACAAGAGTCATGCCAAGGAAATGGGCAGGCCGCTACCTGAGGAACCTCTGATTTTTCTTAAGCCTCCTTCATCTGTCGTGGGGCCGAACGATATCATCGTCTATCCGAAAATGTCCAAGAGAGTGGACTTCGAGGGAGAACTGGCTTTAGTCATAAAAAAAAGAGCGCACCTCCTCGAGGAAATGGATAATGCAGAGGAATATATTCTGGGATACACATGTTTCAACGATGTTACGGCTCGAGACCTCCAGTTGAAAGATGGCCAGTTCACCAGGGCAAAGTCCTTTGACACGTTTGCTGCGGTAGGGCCCTGTATCGCCACTGATGTTGAGCCTGATCACCTGAGGCTCAAAACTTTTGTCAACGGGAAACTCAGGCAGTCATCTGGTTTAAAAAATTTAATTTTTTCAGTGCCTTTTCTAGTCAAGTTTATTTCCAGGATCATGACGCTCGAACCTGGGGATGTCCTCACGACCGGAACTCCGGCTGGAGTCGGCCCTGTGTCTCCGGGTGACAGAGTGGATATTCAGATAGAGGGGATCGGAACTCTCTCCAACACTGTTATGAAGATCAAGAGGAGTTGAATCCTGAGGATCTAAGAAGAATGTTTGACAAGAAGCAGACTTTTCTTGTCATTGGGGCTTCAATAAAATAAGCAAGAGTGATATAAAATACAGGAAGGAGAGAGGAGTAAAACTATCTCCCGTTTCCAACCTCTTCTCTCTCTACGAAAGAAATGACTGGAGGTATTGATGAAAATTTTTTTGGATACAGCTAATCTCAAACAGATCAAGGAGGCCGTGAGCTGGGGAATCGTTGATGGGGTGACGACCAACCCGACTTTGGTCTCAAAAGAAAATATGAAGTTTGAGGATTTGATCAAGAAGATCTGTAAAGTTGTCCCGGGTCCTGTGAGCGTGGAGTCAGTTTCCACCAAGGCCAAAGACATCATTCAGGAAGCGAGGGGCCTGGCCAAGTTGGCGGACAATATCGCTGTGAAGATACCGATTGGCTTGGAAGGATTGAAAGCAACCAAAGTATTGGCCAGCGAGGGGATCCAGATCAACACCACTCTGATATTCTCATCTAATCAGGCCTTACTCGCTGCCAAAGCCGGAACAGCATTTGTCAGTCCTTTCATAGGTCGGCTGGATGATATCTCGCAGGAGGGAATGGTCGTGATCGATGAAATCGTTGCGATATTCAATAATTATGGTTTTGAAACGGAAATAATCGTTGCCAGTGTCCGTCACCCACTCCATGTTGTGGAAGCGGCACTGACCGGAGCGGATATTGCCACCATCCCTTTCTCTGTGTTGGAGAAGATGATAAAGCATCCTTTAACTGATATCGGGATTGAAAAATTTCTGAAGGATTGGAGCAAAGTCAAGCGCTGAACCATCATCCGAAAGAGAAAACGATGACTATCGAAAAAAAGTTAGACGAGCTTAAGAAGAAGACAAAATTGGCCGAACTGGGCGGAGGTCAGGAGAGGATAGACAAACAGCACCAGGCCGGAAAATTGACCGCCTTGGAGAGGATCAACCTCCTTGTGGATGAGGGCTCTTTCCAGGAAATGGATAAGCTTGTGGTGCACCAGAGTCGTGATTTTGGGGTGGAAAAAAAAAGAATCTATGGAGATGGAGTTGTGACTGGGTACGGCACTATTGATGGTCGGACAGTTTTCATTTTTGCTCAGGATTTCACCGTGTTCGGAGGCTCCCTGAGTGGGGCGAACGCGGCCAAGATCGTAAAAATCATGGACCTGGCCATGAAGAACGGTGTTCCGATGATCGGCCTCAACGATTCTGGAGGCGCTCGGATCCAGGAAGGAGTGGCCAGTCTGGGAGGTTACGCGGATATCTTTTTGAGGAATGTTCTTGCTTCTGGAGTCGTTCCCCAGATATCTGCGGTCATAGGTCCGTGTGCGGGGGGTGCCGTCTATTCGCCAGCCATTACTGACTTCATTATCATGACGAAAGATATCAGCCGCATGTTCATCACAGGACCGGATGTGATAAAGGCGGTCACCCACGAAGACGTGACCATGGACGAATTGGGTGGGGCAGAAGCTCACAACACCATAAGCGGTGTGGCGCATTTTGCAGCAGAGGACGAAAAACACACCATGGAATTGATTCGTGAGCTCCTCTCTTTTATTCCTGATAATAACCTGGATGATCCTCCCTTCAAGGAGACTACTGATCCTTCGGACAGGACGAGCGAGGAACTCAACTTGATAGTGCCCGATGACCCGAACCTGCCTTATGATATAAGGAAAATCGTCAAAGAAGTCCTGGATGACAATTATTTCTTCGAAGTGCAGGAGCATTACGCCAAAAACATCGTAATCGGCTTCGGTAGATTAGGAGGAAAGTCGGTTGCAATCGTGGCCAATCAACCCGATGTTCTGGCTGGAGCCCTGGATATTAACGCTTCAGATAAGGCTGCCCGGTTCGTTCGATTTTGCGATGCCTTCAATATCCCACTTATCACTTTTGAGGATGTGCCCGGATTTTTGCCAGGTGTTGCGCAAGAACATGGTGGAATAATCCGTCACGGGGCAAAACTCCTGTATGCGTTTGCCGAGGCCACAGTGCCGAAAATCACCATTATCACACGTAAAGCTTACGGCGGAGCCTACTGCGTCATGGCCTCTAAACATATCAGGGCGGATATCAATTTTGCCTACCCGACAGCTGAGATCGCCGTGATGGGGCCGGAAGGAGCAGTTGAGATCGTCTTCAAGCATGAGCTGGATAAAAAGGAAGGTGCAAAACAGAGAGCGGCAAAGGTTGAGGAGTTCCGGAGGAAGTTCGCAAATCCTTATATTGCCTGCGAAAAAGGCTATATCGATAAGATTATCGAACCGAAATTCACAAGGCCCAAGCTCATCGCTGCTCTTCAGATGTTGGAGAATAAACGAGATCAAAATCCTCCCAAAAAGCATGGAAATATCCCTTTATAGCATGTAAATTGGGGACTGTCCCCAATTCTTATTGTCATTGCGGGCAAAGCGTGGCAATCTCGTATAAAAAGTAGATCACGGCATTACAGTGCGAACTGGAGAGCGAAGGTAAAACAAATGCCAAAGATGTTTAAGAAAATTCTGATCGCCAATCGGGGGGAGATTGCGGTAAGAATCATCAGGGCCTGCCGGGAGATGGGTGTAGTACCAGTTGCAGTGTATTCGGATGTGGACAGAAAAGCTCTTCACGTCAGGCTGGCTGAAGAAGCGTACTCTATAGGTGAGTCTGTTCCTTCCCGGAGTTATCTTCACGTTGAACGAATCATAGACGCGGCAAAAAAAAGCAAATCCGAAGCTCTTCATCCGGGTTATGGATTTCTCGCGGAAAATCCGGAACTTGTCTCGAGATGCGAGAAAGAGGGGATTGTCTTTATCGGGCCTCCGTCCGAGCCCATGAAGATCATGGGGAATAAGACCGCCTCTCGGAAGAAGATGGCGAATGCAGGAGTTCCAGTCATACCAGGGACGTTCGAGCCAGTAAAAGGGGAAAAGGATTTAAAGAAAAAGGCCGAAAAAGTGGGATTCCCTATCCTACTTAAAGCGGCTGCAGGAGGCGGTGGAAAAGGATTGCGACTTGTCCGGAACAGGAAAGATCTCCTGTCATCCTTAAGACTGGCTCAGTCAGAAGCCAAGGCGAGTTTTGACGACCCTTCCATTTATATCGAAAAATATATTGATGAGCCCCATCATATTGAGATTCAGATTCTGGCAGACGATTTCGGGAACATTGTCTTCCTTGGAGAAAGGGAATGTTCAATCCAAAGGCGATATCAGAAAGTCCTGGAAGAGACGCCTTCTCCGTTCATTGATGATGAAATCCGGAAGCAGATGGGTCAGATCGCAGTGAAAGCCGCGGCGGCTGTGAACTACAGGAATGCGGGCACTGTGGAATTCGTGGTGGATCAAAAGAAACAGTTCTATTTCCTTGAAATGAACACACGGCTGCAGGTGGAGCATCCGATCACTGAAATGGTGACAGGGATCGATCTTGTTAAATGTCAGATAGAAATAGCTGCCGGTTTTCCGCTGAATTTTCGTCAAGAAGACATTCGACCTGAAGGACATTCACTGGAATGCCGGATATATGCGGAAGATCCGGAGAACGATTTTATGCCGTCTCCGGGAAAAATAGTCCATCTCCATACCCCTGCGGGAGGACTGGGTGTCCGGGATGATAACGGAGTCTACGAAGGATACGAGGTCCCGCTGGAGTATGATCCTTTGCTTTCCAAACTCATCACATGGGGAAGAACAAGAAAAGAAGCCATCCATCGGATGCTCAGGGCTCTCTCCGAATACAAGATTTACGGCATAAAAACGACGATTCCTTTTTTCAAGCGAATTCTGCTTCATCCTAAATTCTTTGCAGGAGATTACAACACTCATTTTATTGCCAATCTTGAGAAAGAGACGGATGGCAGGGACGCGGAAGAAAAGGTTATTGCTTTGATCGCAGCAGGAGTTAAAGTCTATTCAGAGAGAAAATCGGGCTTGACTCCTCAATCCAAGAAAAGAGAAAGCAACTGGAAATTTCAGGGGAAATTACAAAACTTTTCGAACAGGCTTTAAAATGGATTTTTCATTCTGGTTGAGCAACAAGGAATACAAGCTGAGTTTGCAAGAGAGTGTAGACAATGAGATTGTGATCTCTCTCGATAAGAGGCAGTATCGTGTTTCCGTCGAATTCATCAGTGGAGATGAAATCCTGCTGAACATCGATGGAAAGATTCATAATGTTATCGTCAATTCTAATTCTCTGTGCTATTCGATCTACGTGAACGGACAGTTTTTTAAGATCGAGAAGAGATCCGTTTCCCAGATATTGGGAAAGAAGGGAGCGAAGCTTCAGAAGAGAGAGATCAAAACTTCCATGCCGGGAAGAATTGTAAAGGTTTTTGTGAAGGAAGGAGATAAAGTGAAAGAAGGTCAAGCTGTGTTAGTGCTGGAAGCTATGAAAATGCAGAATGAGATAAAATCTCCTCAAACTGGAATCATCACCAAGATCAATCCTGCTGCCGGTGATTCTGTTGAAACCGATGCACTCCTTTTCTCGGTCGAATAGCTCCTTCACTCCTGTTTTCTGGAGGAATTCAAAGTATTTTTTTGAGACTTTCTCTCCACTCTTCATGAGTGATCGCAAACGGGAGCAAACCCCTTTTTCCCGAAGTTGGCAATTGAACAGAGGTGATACGTGCATCTCAGGACTGAATTTGCTGAGCTGTGGTGGTATAATAATAAAGTGTGTCTTGAATTTATATTTTTAACGAAAAAATGTTATATTTACAGGTCATTTTCAATATTGAGGGGAAAATCTCCCTGAAGAGGGGACTGTCTCCTTCATCCGAAAATAAATAGAGGTGATGGCAGATATTATGGATAATCCAGAAGAACCTGGGTCATTCCTAAAATTTTCCGGCACCGGTTTTTTTTAATAATTCAGGTTTTATGAGTAATCATGAAAATAAAGAAAACAGTTAGAAAGCTTATAATTGTATCGATCATTATCCTTTTTTTTCTAGGTGCAGGGGTCTTCATGAAGAACCTCTTGCTCAATCAGATCAAGAAAAAAGTCGAATCGAGTTTTGATTACGACCACCTGCACATGTCTTTTTTTCCTCCTGTCCTCATCTTAGAGAATGTGAAAACTCGCTCATCTCATCCTTTTTTTACTGCGAAAAAAATAAGCATGAGAATCTCTTACGGGTCCTTGTTGACTAGACAGAGACCTTTCAATGTTGTGATTGAACAGCCGGTCCTAAGGATTTCTGGTGATTCAAAAGAGGAAGGAGAATTGAATGGGGCGTTCGAGCTGACCTTTCCAATCCTTATCGAAGATGGCACGATCAAAGATGGAGAATTTTACTTCCAGGGCAAAGAGGCGAGTTTTCAGTCGAAGGGAATACAGGCCACTTTCGTACAGAAGAGGAATGAATTTTCTTTAAAGGCAGAGTCAGCGGAGAACATTTTTTTCCCAGGTGGATCTCGGCCAAAATTGAAGGGGATGATTGACTTATGGGTCGAAAGCCGGGGGCAAAAAATTCATGTCAGAAGATTAAATATCGAAGGGCCAGATTTCAGCCTGGAATCCGAAGGCAGTTTGGTTGATCCGCTGAATCCGCAGCTCAATCTGGAGACCTCCTTCAAAGCCAACGCGCCAATGATAATCGGACTGCTTCACCTGCCTTTTGATTGGGAAGGTAACACCGAAGGTCAGGGGACTCTCATCAGAAACGAGGATGGAGTTTCGTTCAAAGCCGATTTTTCAAGCAACAATCTCTTCTTGAACAATGTTTTCATGGGAGAGCTCAGGGGAAGACTCGATTATCAGGAAGACGCTCAGATTGTCGAGTTCAACTATAAGAAGGAATCGTTACCGAGGGAATACGTGAAGCTTCATTTCACAAAGGAAAAAGTCGATGGAACGTTAAGAGGTGCTTTTCTGGACCCGGTCACAGAATATTTTTCTTTGCCGTGGCCCGTTTCCACTCCTGCATGGGGAGTTTTTTCGGTTGGCAAGAGTGAGCTTGAGGCTGATCTGGAATTCAGGGACGATTTCTTCATGTCCGAACCCGGCCGGTATTCTTTCCGCGGCCCGCTCGATCTTCACTGGGATTTGAAAAAAGAAGTGACCTTCTCCTCTCCGAGTTTTTCTTCGGATTTCGGCGAATTTGATCTGGAGGGGATAATCAATGTGGGCGAGGATTTGGATATCACTGTCAAAGGCGAAGTCAGAGACCTCAGAGGGGCCAGGCAGTTCATGTCAATCTTGCTTTCAAAAAATTATACCTTTGCTGAGATCAGGGGGAGTGGCGAAGTCGACCTTCATATTTTCAGCAATTATTATAATCCTCAGGTTCAGGCAAATTTTTCTTTCTCTCCTGGAGGATTTGGAAAATTCAATGTTTCATCTGTGGAAGGGGAAGCTGAGATCATCAAGGGAGATTTTTTCGGAAGGTTCGATGTGGAAGATCCGTACATGAAAGGAAGAATCGGACTCTTCTCGGGCGCGGAGGGTGCGAAGATTGATGCCCACATGGAGAGGGGCTTCGTGGAGAGAATATTTCCAGCAGTAAACATTGACTTTCCCCTTGAAGGCGAAGCATCGGGAAACTTTGAAATCAGTCAAAAGGGAGAAGATATCCAGGTAAAAGGAGATTTTGCCAGTTCCTTGATTCATTTTGTAGACCAGGAACTGAGAGAGGTCAGCGGTAAAATGGAGTGGAAAGAAAGTTATCTCTCTTTGGCCGAACTTCAATTTCTACTGCATGAAGGAGTGGTGAAAGGGGACATTACTCTTGGACTTGTCAATCAAGAGTTTGATATCGATATTCAGGCAGAGGAAATAGACCTTCACTCTTTTTATCCTGGGATGACTGGAAACTTGAGTTTTCTCCTTAACGGAAAAGGTTTTTTTGGAGAAGACTTTGCTCTGGGGCCTTTTGAAATAAAAAATCTGTACCATTCTCCCTTCCAGCAAACTGAAGCAAGGGGTTTGGTGAGGTTTAATCACTCGGAGGGAACACTGGATCTGGATTTGATGGGAAATTTTTTACCCGGTCAGAATTTTTTTGATGTTTCCTTAGCCATCCCAGTCAGCGAGGATGCCATCTTGGTCGACATAAGAGGGAGCTTTAACAATCTCGATCTTCTCCTTTCCTGGAAGGGTGCTGAAGGATCTGTCAATTATCTTGGTGAAGTGAGAGGACCCAGGTCCTCTCCTCAAGTGAAGGGAGCGATCGATTTTAAAGGAACGGTTTTTCCATTCCCTGGATTTGCCCACGCGTTCAGGAATTATTCTGGACTGATGTTTGTGGAAAACAACCTGATCACTTTTCGGTCTCTTCAGGCAAAATTTGGTGGAGGCGATGTGCAGGGAGCTGGAGAAGTGAGGCTCGGAGAGGGTGGGATCGAGATCATCGATGTGGAGTTGGAAGGGGAAAATTTGCAGATTTCTCCCCTGGAAAGGACGAGAGCTTTGGCTGATGGCACGTTGAATTTGATTAAAGGGCCTGACCAATTTGTTCTGAAGGGAGATTTCCAGGCAGATATGCTGACCTGGAGACGGGAGATTAATGAGGAATTCATTTTTTATTCCACACCTTATTTTCAGACGGAAAGAGAGCCGGGCTTTTTTGATGACCTCACTCTGGACTTCCGGCTTCGGGCGGACGACAATGCTTGGGTAGAGAATTCTTTGGGGAGAATCAGATGCAGGTTTGATTTAACCGTATCTGGTAGTGTGAGTGAGCCTGTGGTGACGGGCGACATCGAAGCCCTGGGTGGCGATGTGAATTTCCAAGATAGGCAGTTTAAGCTCCTCATGGGACGAGTGAATTTCATCAATCCAATTAGTACAGAACCTTATTTGAGTTTTACAGGCGAGACATATGTAAAGGACTATAGAGTGACGTTTTCTCTTGAAGGCCTACTGGACAATCTCAATCCTGAATTCACTTCCTCGCCTCCTTTACCCCCTGAGGATGTCCTTGCCTTGCTTGCATTAGGAGAGGCCTTTAAGAGAACTTATTCATATGATAAAGCCACGCAGTTGAGTACAGCATCTCTGCTCTCTTTTCAGCTTTCTGAGGAAGCCAAAAAACGTGCTGAGGGACTTTTCACTCTCGACCAGTTCAGGATTGATCCATTTGTCAGGGGTTCCTCTACGAAGATGGGAGCCCGTTTAACAGTTGGAAAAAAATTATCAAAAAATTTCTTTGTCCTCTACTCCACTAATCTCACAACACAGAGAGAGGAAATAATACGATTGGAATGGCAACTGAAAGGTGACGTTTCTATAATCGGAACCCGTAATGAGGAAGGGCGGATTAGCTTTGATTTTAAAATTCGTAAAAGATTTTAACCTCGAGAACAGAAAACAAGCGTACTTCTGTTTATTTCTTCTGTGCCTGCTTTTTGTTCTTTTGCCCTTGAAGTCTGTTTCGCAGTCCCTGAGTTCTCCTCCCCTTGTTTCTGGTGTGTCAGTCATGGTTGACGGTCAATCCAGTGGAGAAGATTTGGAAAGGTTGATCCCCATCAAAAAAGGAGATCCTTTTTCTTTAAAGAGGATTAATTCCAGCATTAAACAGGTCTACAAAACAGGACTTTTTTCGGAGATTCAGGTCGTCAAAGAAGGAGATCAGGAGATCCACTTGACATTTTTCCTGACAAGAAAGCTTTTTGCTCGAAGGATTATCTTCCAAACCGAGAAAAAGCTTCCTAGAAACAAGCTTAAAGAAAGCCTGTTTTCCCTGCAGGAAGGTTCTTTTTTCACTGAGATGAAGCTCGAAAAAGCAGCTGAAGAATTGAAGAATGCCTTGACTCAGGAGGGGTATTTTTATTCGGATATTGAATCCTACACGAAAAGAGATCTCAAAAGCTCTTCTTTTGATGTCTTCTTCAGAATAAGCTCTTTCAGGAAGTTTTTCATTAAAAAAATTAATTTTACTGGAGAAATGATTATCCCCGAGGATGAATTGAAAGAAGTGATGAAAAGCAAAGAGGGGAAGGTTTACGTTCCTTCAATCCTTGAGGAGGATATCACACGGATTAAAGAGCTCTATAATTCGATCGAATACCAGAGAGCGGAGATTGCGGTCGGGGATGTCAGATTTGACGAGCAAGAGGGCAGTGTTTCTCTATTTTTAAATATTATTCCGAATGAGAAAATAGAGATCGTCGTGCAAGGAGCGGATATCCCTTTGAAGCTTTTGCGGCCAATCTGGGAAGCGCGGGTATTTGAAGAATGGGGGCTGAAAGAAGGGAGAGCCAGGATTCTGGAGTACTTGAGGAAGAAGGGTTTTCTTTTTGCTTCGGTCGCACCTTCTATCGAGAAAGAAAACAACACGATGCATGTGATTTATACTGTCACTCCAAACAGAAAGCACAAGATTTTAAGAGTTTTCTATGAAGGTTTGAATTATTTTTCTCCTTCTCAGTTGGAAGCCGAACTTGGCGTCGGAGAAGGGACTCCTCCTCCGAAATGGATAGACGGGCAAAGGCTGTATGAGCTGCCAGAGGAGATTAAGTTCCTTTACAGGACTCGAGGATTTCCGAATGCGCAAGTTGATTTTTATCTCCTGGAGAAAGGTGGAGGAAGGGATGTCGTGTTCCAAATTCAGGAAGGGAACCAACAAACAATTAAAAGTCTTTCCTTTGAAGGAGCTCAGTTGTTTGATTCGAAAATGTTGTTCAACCAAATGAACAGTTTAGAAGGCGGGCCTTTCTTCCAGCTCAACATCCAGAAAGATATAGAAAAGCTGGAGAGTTTCTACTTAAACCAGGGCATTAGAGGGACAGAAATTGTGGCCAGGATCGAGAGGGTTGGGGAGGATATTTTTTCTGTGGTCTTCAGGATAAATGAGGGCGAAAAAGTTAAAATCGAAAAGATCGTAATCACTGGAAATGTTGTAACAAATCGGAAGGCCATTCTTCGTGAACTCAGGATCAAAGAAGGTGATGACGCTCGTTCCGACAGAATCAGAGAATCGAAGAGAAGACTTGAGAGGTTGGGGATTTTCACCCAAGTGAGAATCGAGGAAATTCCTCTCAGTCCTGAACGTGAAAATTTGGTGATCAATATTAGAGAAGGAAAGAGGAATTATGCTGGTATGGGATTAGGTATGGAGACAGCGACCAAGCCTCAATCCTCTGCTCTCTGGGAAAATGATTTCAGGTTGAGAGGAATTGTTGAGCTTGTCCGGAGCAACGTCTTTG
Source organism: Candidatus Aminicenantota bacterium (assembly GCA_030671065.1). Taxonomy (GTDB): domain Bacteria; phylum Acidobacteriota; class Aminicenantia; order Aminicenantales; family Aminicenantaceae; genus SOIA01. The sequence continues at coordinate 1,147 of DAOVAM010000025.1, read as the reverse complement.
GTTCTGCGGGCCAAGCCAGTTTTATTGGACAGTTCAGCCTCATAGAAAGTAGAGCGGTTCTCTCCTGGGAACAGCCCTATTTCTTCGGTCTTCCCTTAAAGACATATGTGAATGCATGGGCGGAGCGGGAGAGTCGAGAAAGCTTTGCCTATGACCGTCAGGGCGTGAGTCTGACAACGATTCGGCCTGTTTCAGAGAAGGCAATGTTTTTGGCGACATTAATGTGGGCAGAAACAACTCTTGTTGACCTGCAGATCGAGGAGAATGAGGTGGACCGTCAATTTTATCCTTATTCTGCGACGTCAATTTCTGGAAGCTTTATCTGGGATGGGAGAAATGATCCCTTTAATCCAGAAAGAGGATCTTTTTTCAGTTGTTCGATTGAACGAGCCTTTCCTCTTTTCAAAGAGGAGTCAGATTATATAAAGACATTCATCAAGTTTCAGCAATATGTGCCCATTTTATCCGGTACGACCTTTAATCTGACTTCCCGCCTGGGTCTGGGTGGAGGAGAGGTGGATATTCCGATCCATGAGAGATTTTTTGCCGGCGGTAGCAATTCTTTCCGTGGAGAACGGTTTGATGAGTTGGGACCTGTCGATGAGGATTCATTGAAACCCATCGGAGGCGAATCCTTGCTGCTGTTGAATTTAGAGCTGACTTTTCCTCTTTTTTCATCACTCAAGAATTTAAGAGCAGCTGTTTTTTATGATGTGGGTAATGTTTTCGAGAAAAGTGATGATCTATCCCTGAAGTCTCTTGAGAATGCTGTGGGTTTCGGGATTCGGTACAGAACGCCGCTTGGGCCCGTGCGTCTGGAATTGGCCTGGAATCTGAATGTTCCGGAAGCAGAAAGAAATGCTCTGTTTTTCATAACGCTTGGGAACGTCTTCTAATGGATATTCATAAAATGAAACGAGTGGCAAGAGTAGTTCTCCTGAGTGTCTTCGTCGGATTTTCGTGCGTTTTCTCTTATTCCCAAACAGTCGATCGCATCGTGGCTGTGGTCAATGAGGAAGTTATAACCTGGACGGATATCCAGATTGTTGAAACCTTCGGGCTTTGGGAGGATGAGATCGGAGGAGATACTGAAAACACTCGTCAGTTGATTCTTGAAAGGTTGATTAACCAGAAGGTTGTGATTCAA
>DAOVAM010000040.1 GCA_030671065.1 Candidatus Aminicenantota bacterium | reverse complement strand
CGATGTCATCGAATGGTCAGACGATCTTTTAATCTATGCCAAGGCGGCTCTGAGCCCGGCAAAGGTCGAAAAAGTCTTTATCCTTAATAAAAATGAAAAAACCATGCAAGCTATCGTTAATAAGGACCAGCTTTCGCTGGCGATCGGGAAAAAAGGAGCGAACGTCAGGCTTGCTTCAAGACTTGTTGGCTGGAAAATAGAGATTAAGGAAGAATAAGATTGAAAGCTATAGATTTGGAGAAACAATAAATCATGGATGCGCAAGATAAGAAAAAAAAGGAAAATTCAAAAACTAAAGCTGCAAAAAGCCCGGCAAAAAAAATCACGCTGATAGAAGGTGAGACCTTAAAAGAATTCTCTGAAAAAGCAAAAATAAAAACCAAAGATATCATCGAAAAGATCAGGTCAAAAAGACACACCACCAGCGTAAATGACGTGGTTAACGAATCTTTGGCTGAGTTGATATCCAAAGAGTTCAATCTCAAGCTGGAGTTGATCTCCATCGAAAAAGAGATGCGAACTCAGGCCGAGAGCCATCCAAAAGAATTGAGTCCAAGACCTCCTATAGTCACCATAATGGGCCATGTGGATCATGGGAAAACAACCCTTTTGGATGCGATAAGAGAATCCAATTTAGTCGGGAAAGAGTCTGGAGGAATTACACAGCATATCGGTGCCTATCGAATTTACTATAATAACCGGCCAATAACATTCATCGATACCCCTGGTCATGAGGCGTTCACTCAGTTGAGAGCCAGAGGAGCTCATTTGACTGATATTGTGGTCCTGGTCATTGCAGCAGATGATGGAGTTATGCCCCAGACTAAGGAGGCAATCAATCATGCGAAAAATGCAGATGTGCCGATCATCATCGCAATCAACAAAATCGATAAAAAAAATGCGGATATAGATAAAACCAAACAGCATCTTTCAAAAGAAGGACTACTCGTGGAAGACTGGGGAGGGAAAACAATAAGTGTGGAGGTATCAGCCAAAGAGAAGACAAACCTGAATGAGCTACTGGAGATGATCCTTCTTTTAGGCGATGTGATCGAAATTAAAGCAAATCCCAAGGTTCAGGCGCAAGGAGTCGTGCTCGAATCGTGTTTGGACTCTAAAAAGGGTGCAGTGGCCACTGTCATCATTCAGCATGGCATTCTCTCACAAGGAGAGGCCTTCATCTGTGGGACGACTTATGGAAAAGCCCGAGCTCTTTTCGATGAAAACAACAAATCTCTGAAAAAAGCAGAGCCATCTATGCCCGTAGAAATCCTAGGCTTCTCCGATGTCCCAACTGCCGGAGATTACTTTCAGGTGGTTTCAGATCTTGATACGGCAAAACAAATTACTCAATTCCGACTCTCGCAGGTTAAAAAAGCAGAGGGTCCAAGGCCTGAACATCTCACTTTGGACGAGCTTTTCCAAAAAATGGAGGGCGGAGAAGTCAAAGAACTTCCCCTAATCATCAAAACCGATGTTCATGGATCTGTTGAGGTTCTCACAGACATTCTTCCCAACCTCAGCACTGACCAGATTCAAATAAAAATCATTCATTCGGCAACAGGGAAAATCACAGAATCCGATGTTATGCTGGCCTCCGCTTCTCACGCGATCATAATCGGATATAACGTCAAGCTGGACCAAAAAATTATGGATATATCTAAAGAAGAAAACGTAGAAATCCGAACTTATAAGGTCATCTATGAATTAACCCAAGACATAAAGAAGGCCATGTCCGGAATGTTGGATCCTGTTATAAAAGAAACATACCTGGGAAAAGCTGAGATCAGAAGGATTTTCCGCATTTCCCGGGTCGGAGTTATTGCCGGTTGTTATGTCACTGACGGAAAAATCACTCGAAACTCAGAAATTAAAGTCTTAAGAGGGGATGAAGAAGTCTTCAAGGGACGGATCGCCTCTTTGAAACATCTCAAGGAGAATGTCACTGAAGTCAAAAAAGACTATGAATGCGGTATCCGTCTCGAAAAATTCAAAGAACTCGAGGAAGGCGATATTATAGAAGCTTTCATTACAGAAAAGGAAATTCCTAAATAGAGTCTAATTTTTTATTCTCTCGATGGTCATTGGCTTTTTATCTATAGAGATTTATCTCCCCTACTCTCATTCACTGAAGGAAAAGAGAAAAAGACTATCCGGTCTTAAAAGCCGTTTAACGAAAAAATACAATGTCGCCTTTTCTGAGCTTGAATTTCAGAACAAATGGCAAAGAACCCAAATCGGCATTGTGACGCTCAACAGTCACAAACGTCCTATAGAAAGCGTTTTCAACAAAATCATAGATGATGTCGAAAAAAATGTTGATGGCCATATCATTGACTATAAAACGAATTATTTCTAAAAAAAATTCACTCATTAAAAGTCAATAATAAATCGTCAGCATGCAGTCCTTTTTCACTGGAGAGAAATGAAATGAACACAACACGACGTCAAAAAAGAGTCGCCAGCTTAATAAAGGCAGAAGTCAGTCAATCACTCATCGAAGAAATCCAGGTCTCTTTTTCGGGCTTGATCACAGTGACAAAGGTGGAGATGACCGCTGACTTGAAAACGGCTCATATTTATTTAAGTATTTACAACACAGATCAGGAAGATGCTATCTTCGATCTTCTGAACCAAAAAAAAGGATTTATGAGAAAATCTATTGCCTCAAAAGTTAAATTAAAGTATAATCCTATGCTAATTTTTTCTAAGGATCCAGGGCCTGATTACGAAACTAAAATCGATAGATTATTAGATGACATTAAAAAAAATGAAAAATGACTCTATGAGTTTAATCTGTCAAAAAATACTCGACAGTCAGCGCATCGCTGTGACATCGCATCTGAGGCCAGACGGAGATTCTATCTGCACCAGCCTTTCTCTCGCCTTCATGGGAGAACTCCTGGGCAAAGAAATCAAAATCATCAATAAGGACAAAACTCCTTTTCCTCTCAATAATATCCCGGATATTGAAAAAATCCAGATTGGACAAATTCCTGGACAAGGTTTTGATCTTGTCATTCTTCTTGAATGTGCCAACATCTCTCGCTCAGGACAGGAAAGCCTGGACAGCTATTTCAAAATCAACATCGATCACCACCACTCTAACGATTATTACGCTGACATCAATTGGGTGGATCCTGAAGCATCAGCAGTCGCAGAAATGGCCTATACCATGGGAGAAAAACTAAATATTCCATTTACTCCACAAATCGCAAATCATCTGTACTGTGCGATCGTCTCCGATACAGGATCTTTTCAGTTCTCCAACACCAGTTCCAGGAGTTTTGAAGTCTGCCATAAGCTCCTCGATCATGGTGCCAGCTCAATCCAGATCGCTGAACTCCTGTTCAACAACAATTCCCCTGAAAAAATTAAACTTCTCGGTCATGTCCTCTCTACGCTGCAGATGAACCAGAAAGGAAACATTACCACTATCACTATGTTCAAAGAAAACTTGGATACCCTTCAGCTCAAAGAAGTGGATACGGAAGATATAACCACTTTAGCCCGTTCCATTAAAGGAGTACAGATGGTTCTGTTTTTCAAAGAAGTCGAGAAGAATACGTTCAGGATTAGCCTCAGATCAAAAGGAAAGGCGAACGCAGCGTTTGTTGCAGAGAATTTTGGTGGAGGCGGACACCTCCATGCTGCGGGTTTTACAGTTACGGGAGAATACCAAAAATTACTGAAGGAAATTCCCGAAACAGTTGCTCAGCTTCTGAAAAAGCAACCCAAAACAATCCCTGATAAGCAAAAAGATATTACCCCCTATTGAGTCATGGACGGGATTATCCTCGTCAACAAACCTAAAGGCATCACTTCTCACGATGTTGTAGCCCAAATCAGGAATATCCTTGGGATCCAAAAAGTCGGACATTACGGAACCTTAGACCCCCTCGCTTCGGGCCTTGTCATAGTCGCAGTCGGAAAGACAACAAGACTTTTCCCCTTTTATTCAAAAAAAGATAAAATCTACACTGGCCGAATAAGATTGGGATTCTCGACGGATACATATGATTCCACGGGAAAACCCACTTCTTCCAAGAGCAAGAAGTACCCGCAAAAGTCTGCTCTTTTGAATGGTATGAAAATATTTGTGGGAAATATCGAGCAAGTTTCGCCTCCGTATTCTGCAAAAAAATACAAAGGAAAACCACTCTATGAATTAGTCCGGGGAAAAAAAGACTATGAGTTGAGATCAAGCAAGGTTTCTGTATATTCTTTTGACCTTATTCAATTCACTCCACCTGAACTCGAATTCAAGGTCAGGTGTTCTTCTGGAACTTACATCCGGTCCCTCGCTCACGATCTTGGACAGCACCTGGAATGCGGAGCCCATCTTTCTGAACTCACTCGAACATCAATCGGAGAGTATCACTTGAATGAAAGCATGGATTTGGAGAAAATCAAACACTTGAATGAAGAAGGAAAATTCGAAGAGTTTGTGATCCCTCTTGAAATTCTCCTTCCCGAATTCCCAAAGATCATTCTCAGCGAGAGAGGATCTGTCTTGGCAAAAAACGGAAACAAGGTTTTTCCTGAATATATCCAGAAAATCATCCATGACGAATCATCTGTGAAAAGCACGTCAAAGACAGAAGAGACCCATTTCCGAATGTTCAGTCTTGAAGGAAAATTTCTTGCTCTGGGCAGAAAATCACCAGGCAAAAATGATTTCCATCCATTTTTAGTGATTGACGCTGGGAATGAATGAGACTTATCCCTGTAAAATGACTGGAAAAAAGTGTTCGCCTTTCAGATGAGGTGTCCAGACACTCGAAATGGCGGATGAATGATTCAATCACTCCATTTGACTCTTTCCTTAAGATATCTTTAATCAATCCTTGAATTTTCACACAAGTTGTTGTATTTTATACGGGTAATGAGATTAAACAAGAATCAAATAGAGCACTTGTCATTCATATCTGTGAAAAATCTCCTCAAAGATGAGAAAATCATCGTAGATAACAAGAATAAGCTTGTGGATGACATTATCAACCTCATAACCGAGGAGTTCCAGAAGGAAGACAAACTTGACCAGGAAGTCCGGGAAATCCTCGGTAAGCATATGGAAAAGATCCGCAATGATAACATTGAGTATCAAACCATGTTCAGGATGATTAAAACAAAATTAGCGAAGGAAAGGAATATAGTGCTGTGACGCTGAGGCTTTCCAGGGAAAAAATAAATTATTTATCTCGCATTATACTCAACTCACTCTTCGAGAACGACCAGGTCGAATTCCTTGAGGAATCGAATGAAATTAGATTGTCTGTTGTGAAAAGCATCGAAGAAGAGCTAAAACTTTACAACTTAATAGACAAGAAAGCCATAGAAAAAATCCAATCTCAGAAAAAACCCATCGAGGAAGGAAGCAGAGAGTGGGAAATTTTGTACCGCAAATATTACAATGAAGAAATCTCGAAACTCGGTAAACTTCTCGTATAAAGCTACACCAACTCAGGGAAAAAACAACTTCATCGAATGCGAAGGAAGAGTCCGTTATTCTGAAGTAGACAAGATGGGAGTGGCGCACAATAAAATATATTTTGAATGGTTCGAGATTGGGCGAACAGAATACTGCCGCCGAAAAAATATTACATACAAAAATATAGAGGAAGAGGGATTTTATCTGGTTGTGGCCGAGGCATTCTGTCGATACAAAAGACCCCTGCGATATGATGAAACATTCCTTATCCGAGTCTTATTAAAAGAAATCACTCCGAAAAAAATGATTTTTGCCTATGAATTGGTGACTAAAAAGGAGCAAAAATTGATCGCGATAGGTCACACTGTACATGTTGCAACGAATGCAAAGGCTGAGGTTCGCTCCCTCCCCCAGGAGATACTCGACAAACTCAAAAAACCTGACTAAGAATAAAAAGAAATCAAACCCTCTTTGTTTAAATTCATCTCATTGCCTTTTAAGCAGAATCAAAATTCCGAAGTCACTATCTTGATCCATATGTCATCGGACAGTCTGAGAGGCCTTATTGTTGTCATCAGGAGCTGAGAAAACCCTGTACTATGTGTTTGATCAGACCTGAGTCCCTCGGCGTCGACTTGAGGGCTTCTTCATAGATGGGCGTTGTCTTCAGTTTCAGAGAAATGAGGTTCTTCAGCAGTGCTCGAGCATGAGGGACATCAATTTCTGGATGAATCTGAATTCCCCAGAAGGGCTTGCTCTTCCATTGAAAAGCCTGGACCTGACAGTGTTCGGAATACGCTAGAATATGAAAATTCTCATTGTCATTCACGACTTCATCAAAATGAATAGAGAATGAATAGGCCTGACGACTTTCTCCCAGGAGCTCGCTGCATTCTTTGGTCTGAATGGATATCCATCCCACCTCAGGATGTGTGGACCTGCGCACAGAAGAAGGTCCAGAGAGAGCAAAAGCCAGAAGTTGATGACCGTAACAACTCCCGAGGATAGGAATTCCCTCCTCTATTGCATTATGAACCACTTCGACCTCTGCATCCACCCATTCTTCTCTCTCAAGAATTGAAGCTTCAGACCCGGTCAATAATACATGTGAATACTGGCCTTTGCTCAAGTCGGGGAATTGGTTATGTGTTGCCTTAAAGCAATCCCATTCAATCGTAAGATATGGTTTCCAGTGTTCCTCAGGAGTGTAAATGGAGGAATCTATAGAATTATCGATGAGAGCTAGCTTCGCATCCTTTTTCATCATCTGACTTCCTTCTCATGGTTCGAATTTGCCCACACATTATATTTATCCAATCATAAAAGACAATATTTTTCTTTTTTACATATTTCCTTTGTGTTTAAAACATTGATTTTGGTATAATTCATTCTCATCCCAGGAGGAGATAAATTGCACAACGTAAAAGAAGAAACAGAACTCCATGTCGTAACATCCAATGAGCCTGGTATACTGGGCCGGGTGCTGGGGACTCTCGCCAATGCCGGTGTTAACCTGAGAGCACTCCGCGCTCATGCTGAAGGTAAAAAAGGGATCTTCCTTCTCATCACTTCTGATAATAAAAAAGCCGAAAAGGCCCTGAAAGTCTTAAGATACAAAGTGAAGACAAACAAGGTTGTTACGGTGGAGATTGAAGACCGTATCGGATCCGGCGCAGAAATCGGCGCACTGCTCGGAAATGCCGCCATTGATATCGATTATTGCTATGGCACATCAATGGGAGCCGGAAGAACTCTACTGGTGTTCCAAACGAACAATAATAAGAAAACTATCGATACTTTGGGCTAAAACCTGAAGGCACCTCTCTTCCCAAAGTGAATTATCCTCCTCTCAGCGTTTATTTCCATAAAATCCACTCCTCACGGGTATTAGACCATGCCCTGCATTGAACTCTCAGGAATATGGGACCTTCCATAAAAAGCATCCAAATCTTCAAATGGGGGCAAGGTTTGAAACCATTGGTTTTTTCAAGATTCTTCAGATTGACCCCTTGAATTTTTATTAGAAAAAATGCTTTTGATGTGTTAGACTGCGAGCAGCTTGAACTCTAAAGGAGTTGGAGATGGACGAGCATAAACCTTATGTCCCAGACCAAACCCCGTTTAAAGATTTCAATATCAAGGCTGTCATCATCGGAGCCATATTTGGCATAGTGTTCGGTGCCGCCAATGCCTACATAGGCTTGAGGGTGGGGCTGACGATATCCACAGCTATTCCCTTGGCAGTTATTGCGGTTGCTGTGTTCAAAGTCCTCACTCCTATTCTCGGAAAAAGCTCAATCCTGGACTGCAATATCGCTCAGACTACAGGCTCGGCAAGTTCTTCTCTTGCTTCAGGAATCATATTCACTATTCCGGCTCTTTTTCTCTGGGGATTCAATCCGAGCATCTTCAAAATAGGCACGCTCGCCATCTTCGGAGGTATCCTGGGAGTTCTCTTCATGATCCCCCTCCGAAAAGCACTGATTGTCAAAGAACATGGTGTCCTTCCCTACCCAGAAGGAGTTGCAGCCTCCCAGGTTCTGATTTCAGCAGAAGAAGGGGGAGCTAAAGCGAAAAACGTATTCCTGGGATTAGGAATCGGAGCAGCCTACAAAGCTATCATTGCCATATTGAAACTCTGGCCGGAAAAGATCTTTCTCAAGCTTCCTGTCCTCAAAAAAGCAGAATTGGGTCTGGACGCGACACCAGCCCTTCTTGGAGTGGGCTATATTCTGGGTCCCCGAATCGCAGGAATCATGGTCGCAGGGGGTATTCTTTCGTGGGTAGGTCTTATTCCCTTGATCGCCTACTTTGGTGAAAACCTGAGTATCCCGCTTTTTCCTGAAACAGAACTCCCGATTGCCCAAATGGCTGCCAAGGATATATGGTACAAATACATAAGAGTCATAGGCGCTGGAGCTGTGGCAGTCGGAGGAATCATCACAGTCATCAAATCCTTACCGACGATGGTCGGAGCTCTGAAGACAAGCCTTAAAGATTTCAGGCTCAGCAAGCAGACGGACCAAACCAAGAAGAAGAGAACAGATACTGATCTCCCTTTTCCGGTTCTGGGCCTCGGAATTCTCCTCGTCGCAGTTCTGATCATCCTGGCACCTCAGGTTCTTGGCATCCAAACATCTATCCTTATTCGCCTTCTGGGAGCTGTTTGCATCGTCATTTTCGCCTTTTGTTTTGTGACCGTCTCCTCCAGAATAGTCGGGATGGTGGGTGTGACCTCCAATCCTACATCTGGGATGACGATCGTAACTCTTCTCGGAACAAGCCTCATGTTTCTGGCCTTGGGCTGGACAGACACCCTGGGCATGGCTACAGCTTTGACTGTCGGGACTGTTGTCGCAATCAGTGCCTCTATTGCTGGAGATATTTCTCAAGACCTGAAGGCCGGTTACATAATCGGAGCCACACCAAAAAAACAACAGATGTCCGAATTGGTAGGAGTCCTGGTATCTGCTTACGCCATAGCCTGGACAGTTTGGCTTCTGGGGAAAACCTTTCAATTTGGCTCACAAGAATTGCCTGCACCCCAAGCCACCTTGATGAAAACGGTCATCGAAGGAGTTCTTGGTGGCAACCTTCCCTGGGGACTTGTTCTCGTCGGAGGAGCTTTTGCCATTGTGGCGGAGCTAGTCGGGATTCCTTCCCTTCCGTTTGCTGTAGGGATTTACCTCCCCCTCTCCACGATGACCCCAATTTTTGCTGGAGGATTTATCAGACATCTAATGGAGAAAAGGTTCAGTAAAGATGAAGAACGCAAAACGAAAGGAAAAGAAAAAGGCATTCTTTTAGGCTCAGGATTCATTGCAGGAGAGGGGATCACAATGGTTGGGGTGGCCCTCTATGCATACATCTCATCCAAAAAACCTGGAGGAATAGGAATCAATCTAGGTGATTTCGCGGCACTCGGGGCGTTTCTCGCTCTAGCTGTTTTTCTGTACTGGAAGAGCTCCAAAAAATAATCCTTATTCATAAAATCTGCCGACACCCTATTCAAATTACCTTTTAAGGATAATTGATCATCTTATGTCGGCATCTTTTCCCCTTCGGGCGAGCAAATCTGACGACTTTTTCTTTAAATCAATTGTCATCGCGAGCGAAGCGTGGCGATCTCATGTTCTTGCGCAAAGGCATGAGATTGCCGCTGTCGTTTCTCTCCTCGCAACGACGTCTACGGCAACCTCGACTCGTGAATAACTCAGGTACTCTAAATATTTCATAAAATCTGCCGGCACTCTATTCAAATCTTTCTTAATGAGCATTATTTCATCATAAAAAAACATTCCGAAATTAATGCTCTGATTGGCTTGCATATTCCAGAATAATCCAATATATTTTTAAAATCGTGAATCTTATGGAGTAGAGATGAATACCCTGATTATTGCGTTCATCCTCATTGCCTGGCTCATCCTGGGCTATAAAATATACGGAAGTTTCATCGAAAAAAAAGTTGTCCAACCTGACAAATCTTGTGTAACTCCAGCCCATGAATTAAAGGACGGAGTTGATTACTGCCCGGCCAAAAAAACCCTGCTTTTTGGACATCATTTCTCATCCATTGCAGGTGCTGGCCCTATCCTTGGGCCTTTGCTGGGAGTTCTCTACTTCGGCTGGCTTGGCGCACTCGTCTGGGTGGCCATCGGCAGTATTTTCCTGGGAGCCGTCCATGATTATACATCACTCATGATATCCGTCCAGAATAAAGGAAAATCTTTGGCGGAAATATCACAAAATACTTTAGGTTTTCGTACAAAAATCATCTTTTCTGTTTTTGTCTGGATGGCGCTGGCTCTGGTCATTGCTGTATTTGCTGTGGTCGCCGCTCAGACTCTTGTCTCGCAGCCGCAAATCGTCATCCCCACATTCGGCTTGATTTTCATCGCCATGATATTCGGATGGCTGATCTACAAAAAAAATATAAATATTGTCGCCGGAACTCTTATCTCACTCGCAGCACTTTTTTTCCTGATCTATCTTGGAAGCCTTGTGCCGATTGCATTACCCGCTCAAATACTCGGATTATCGAGCCAGAAATTCTGGTTTTTCATCCTGATCATCTACAGCATTTTTGCTTCTTCCCTACCGGTCTGGTTTCTCCTTCAGCCGCGAGATTATATCAGCACCTGGATTCTATTTATAGGTTTGGGATTAGGTTATATCGGCCTCATCGTTGCTCATCCTTCGTTTAATGCCCCTGCCTTTGTTTCGTTCAACAGCAAAGGGGGCCCTTTCTGGCCCATGCTTTTTGTCATTATCGCTTGTGGAGCGATCTCAGGCTTTCACTGTCTTGTTGCTGGAGGAACAACAGCCAAACAGTTGCCAGATGAAACCTGCGGAAAATTGATCGGATACGGAGGCATGGTCACAGAAGCCGCTCTGGCTGGGCTCGTGATCTTCATTGCTGCCAGTGCTATGATCTGGGATCCTTCAGGATTGGAAAGCCAATTCGGTTTTCAGTATTTTATGAACACCCTTGGGAATCCAATTTTGGCCTTCGCGACTGGGTACGGAAAGCTCATCTCTTCTCTCCCTGCCCTCACTCTGACTATCGGAACCTTCTTCGGCATGGTTATGCTCAATGCTTTTGTTTTGACAACTCTTGATACCGGGACCAGGATCGGACGCTTCATTACCACTGAACTCCTGGGAACAAAAGTGCCTCTTCTTCAAAACAGATGGATAGCCTCTTTGTTTATCCTCGTGTTCGCGGCTGTTTTGGGGGGTACAGAAGGCTATAAGGCGATATGGCCTGTTTTTGGCGCCTCGAATCAGCTTGTGGCAGCCCTGGCTTTGGTCGTCGTCTCTTCTTACCTTGTCGGCATCAAAAGACCCAAAAAGTACACCGTTTATCCTGCACTATTCATGCTAGTCACTACGCTCGGAGCGCTTATCTATCAGAGCTATAATTTTTTCAAATCGAAAAGTATTCTTTTGGGATGTGTCAGTGTTATCTTGATCTTCCTTGCTTCAATCATCGTGTTTGAAGCCCGTGCTATACTTTTTTCTCGCCAAAAATAAACAGCAATAAGCCACTATGAAAGAGGAGTCACTTTAAATGCAACCCCTTTTGGGTCAGGACAGCATAGAATCTCAGTCTCGGCCACCCAATCATCATGAGTCAGCTCATCTTCTCTCTGTTTAGTTGTCAAAAATGGAAAAAGGCTGTTGAGTGCATACACACATACTCTCTTCTTTTCAGGAATTTCAATCGTTCCTTCACCTCTGATGAAAAAATAGTCCCCGACTTTATGCCTGGCCCCACACCGGTCTTTCACCTCCACCACCTCTATTTTTAACTCTTTCATGTTTCCTCCTTTCTGTGCTCAAATATATATCCCGAATCAAAATAAATCAATAACACGTTGACAAACGCAAGATACCTATCGTAAAATAATTTCTCCGGTAATTCACAACACGAGGAGGAGAACATGGCGGCTAAAGCTGAACCGAATGTCGTTCCACTGTGTGATGTCCTCTTGGTTCTGCTCATTATCTTTATGGTCATCAGTCCCTCTATTCAGAAGGGATTGGATGCAAAACTTCCTGAAACCGTAGGAGGCACCACGACTGCAGTCGATGCGATCGTTATGACTCTGCATAATGACGGAAAAATTGATATCAACAAGCAATTCTATGAACGAGACCTTCTTCACAGCGAATTGATGAGAATCTATGGTCCCCGCCAACACAAAAGCATTTTAGTCAGAGCCGACGCAAGAGTTCCCTTCACCAATGTCGTTGAACTCATGGACATAGCCAGAGGAGCAGGAGTTGAAGAAATCGGAATCGTTCTTGAATACTTCGAAGAAGAAGAAGGAGGAAACTGAACCTCCGAAAAATAGATTTTTTTCTCTTTAAAAAATCCCTTTTATATAAAACATTCCCCTCTAAACAACTTTTATCATCTCCTTTTTATGAGGGTAAGTGAGTATAACCTCACACTGAACACAAGAAGAAAAACTCAAGAATTATACGGAGCGAGACGAATGCGCTGAGCATCTTATGTTATCGGGCCGATGATTTCCCTTGAAATGACCAACCGCTGAATTTCATTCGTTCCTTCATAGATCTGGAGAAGTTTTGCATCTCTCATCAACTTTTCCACTGGATAGTCTTTCATGTACCCGTAACCGCCTAGAATCTGGACGCACTCAGTCGTGACCTTCATCGCCACATCAGAACCATAGGCTTTCGCCATGGCCGATTCTTTTCCGCAGGACATCCCCTCATCCAATAACCAAGCAGCATGCCATACTAAATGGCGGGCCGCATTTATTTCCATAGCCATCTGGGCTATCTTAAAAGATGTGTTTTGAAAAAGAGCAATGGGTTTTCCGAACTGCCTCCTTTTTTTTGAATATTCAATCGCGTAGTCTAGAGCAGCTCTCGCCACTCCGACTCCTGCCGCTCCCACAGGCGCTCTAGTCTTATCCAGAGTTCTCATGGCTATGATGAAACCTATCCCTTCTTTTCCTAAAAGATTTTCCTCTGGAATTTTCACGTCTTCAAACGTCAGCTCTACAGTATTGGATGCCCTTTGCCCCATTTTGTCCTCTTCTTTCCCTATGATGACTCCAGGAGTTTCGCGGGGAACGATAAAAGCACTGAGTCCACGCATTCCCTTATCCGGATTCGAATTCGCGAACACCACATAAAGACTGGCAATTCCTCCGTTGGATATAAAACATTTGGAACCGTTGATGATGTATTCCTTCCCTACTTTTTTCGCTCGAGTCTTCATGGAACCGGCGTCGGACCCCGCTTCTCTTTCAGTCAAGCAG
>DAOVAM010000065.1 GCA_030671065.1 Candidatus Aminicenantota bacterium | reverse complement strand
AGGTGCCGGCTGTTGTAAAAACTCCTGCCTGCGAAGGCCATGAGAATCACTCCCAGGATGAGAAAGCCATATTTTCGGATGTTGAGCCAGTACAAGGGCATCATTTCTCCATTATCTTCTTATTTCAACCGGAACAGCCTGAGAATGAATGGGATGAGGATGATGATGTACAGAGCTTCCTCCTGCCATTTCTTGCTTTTCAGGAGATTCCAGATGATCAGGAAGGCAATGTATCCGGTGAGGATGTAATAAAGGATTGTCATGATCATGGACACATACCCTCCAGGTAACGCTTTAACAATACAGCTTTAGTTATGATTGACGCTTTTTCCAGGTTTTTGTCGATTATTGTCTTCTTCCTCATAAAAGCGTTAAAAAAGCCAATTTTTTGCTGAAGACGACCATCAGTGTCCCCACAATTATGATGATTATAGCCGGAATAAGGCAGTGTTTTAACAGTTGGGAATAGCGTCCTTTCATTCCCACAGTGTGGACTGTCAGTCGGCCAATAATGGCTGTTGGTGGAAGGGCATCGCCCAACGGCCAGATGATACTCATTCCGGCCAGAGCTATGATGGGATTGAGACCGATAGTGTTAAACAGCAGAACCAGAGGAACGCCGAGAACAGGAGCCGCGCCCCACATGAGCACCGCTTCAGATGCGGGAAGGACTATGGAAAGCGTGAGAAAAACCGCTATGAGGGGGAGAGTCACTATTGTTATGGCTATGAGCCCCCGGACTCCTGTGAGTGTCATGATCTGAACCAGGATTCCGACACAAGTGAGCGTTCCGATCAAGGGAAGGAGCTGATGAACTGTCTCCCTGGAAATCCTGAGGAAATTTAACTTTACAGGCGAAAGCAAGAGACTCACACAGGCGGATGCCATAAACATCATTGGAAGTCCCACAATCGGGAGCGAATGAGGCCAGATCCTTCCAGCCAAGACCAGGAAGAGGAATACACAGAAAGGGAGTGTGATACGAATCCAGTTCATTTGTGGAGGGGCTTCGGGGAGCTCTTTCAGAGCTTTTTCCAGGTTGACAGGTTTTCCCTTCCATCCCAGGATAAAGATAACGAGCAGGGAGAGCAGCAGGCAGGGGAGGAGCAGAGGCAGAAAAAATCCCACATACGGCATGTTGACGCCTGCAGCAGTGAGCATTGCCCACAGGCTGACTGGAGGGGCGGCTGCACTCAATCCTGCCAGAATAAAAATGATGGCCGCGGCTCTGGGTTTAGAGATGTCCATGTAACCCAGGACTACGGCGATCATTCCTCCTGTGATCAGGACCGTCACGCTTCCTGCTCCTGTTAATGCTCCGGGAAGAAGCAACAGGAGAGTAATCAGAATGAAAAGAATCGATTTTTTTCGGTGAAATTTCCGGAGAATTCCTCTGATCACATGAGCCACTCCTCCTGACTCCTTCAGGATATTCATGAAAAGAGTGGCCGTGATAAAGATGAGAATGATGTCCAGGTAGGTGAAGGCGCCTTCGACGATATGCCTGGCCGGGATTCCGGCTCCGCCAGCCAATGCTCCTGCAAGGGCGGCTGCCAACATGGAAAGCTCTGTCGAGACTTTCAAAGCCTTGGCGATGATATAAGTCGCCACCATCACAGCCAGGATGATCTGAGCGCTAGTGGTCATGCTCACAGGATTGTCCTCCATTTGAAATGCGCAGAGAGACAGACGGGGCTTTTTCCCGGATAATTCAATGTTTTGATTTTTATATCAGTGGAACAAGAGATGAAAAAAGAAGGGTGTGTTTTTTCTTTATTCGACATGCGTGAACTGTGATAAAAAAAAGTGTCCTGTTTTTTTATTTTGTAAAGATTTTATTGAATTCTGCAATAAGATCCAGCAACTTTTCAACTTCGATCATTGGGATTCCTTTGTCGTTAGAGATCGTGGTGAAACGGCCATCGGTGTTTCCTTCTTTTATGACAATCAGAAGGTCTGAATTGGGGGCGATAGCATCAATGCTGAGTTCATCTGTATTATCGCCCACTGCAGCGCCCTGGGCTCTATTTTTTATGCCTCCAATATGGGCTCCGATGATAATGATTCCTTGACTGCGGGCCTCCTCGATCAGCTTCGAGGTTCTGTCGATTTCATCATCTATGGATATTCCGGCAGCTCCCATTCCCTTGAGGCTTGTTCCCATAGTGATGAGAAGGGTTTTGTACGATGATCCCGTTTCCTTTGCTTTTTTCAGGTCTTCAGCACTGGCAAAGTCAGTTATCATATACGTTTGAAGGCTGGGCTCGAGTTTCATCCGTTTGAAAACGGCTTTAATACGCACAGGTCCTGTACTCTGGCCGCAGGATGTGACCAAGACAGGAAACTTGGTTGGAGGAAGTTTGGATTGGCTGAAAGAAAAATTGGAGAGCAAGGAAGTGAAGAGTAATAATGCCAGAAACACAGCGGAGAGTGTATGAATTCTTCTCATGATTAGCTCCTTTATGCGAATAATCCCTTTTTAATCGATTCTATAGTATTCGAATCGTAATGCGCCGTCAACTTTTCTTAATAAAGCAGCCTGTTCCTTTTTATTCGTGTTCGACAGGGATGCCGTAGGGTCCATCCGGAAGAAACGCGATTCGAGGCTCTTGCCCTAATCGGAGGCTGAGTTTTTTAAAGACCCAATCCAGTGATTGTTCCACCAGCTCCTGAAGATCATTGGCGTTAGGGACGATTGTCCTGGCATCTCGTCCCGGGATCTTCGAGAAGGCTTCCTCAGGAATCTCAAAGGTGCAGTAGATGAGATTCTCCATCTGGATTTTATTGAAAAGTCGCGCCCACATCTGGGCCTCCCACTGATCGGGAACAAAATTCCAGGAAGGGGAAAGGATCGTTTCCATGAACTTTTCAGGGCCCTTTTCTTTGAGAAGCCGGAGCATTCTTTTGTAATTAGTTCTTCCTATCGGATCAGGATCTGTATGGTAGGCAACAAGGAGACTTGTTCCGTTTTCTTCGAGTAGGGGAAGGCATGTCAGGGCACCTTTGGCTGCCTGGTAGTGATTGACTCCCACGTATCCCGTGTGGCTGATCACTAAATCGTATTTTTTGTCGACAGGAATGGCCGCATAGCTTTTTAGTTTTTTGAAGGCTGCCATATGGGCGGATTCCAGGTCTCCAGCAAAGACTCCAGTAAGCCTGTATTTTGAATCCAGAGTGACATTGATAGACATATCGCACCCGGCCATTTTTGCCACTCGGAGCGCTTCTTCGTGGACAGGATTTCCTTCAAGGACTAGATCTATTGCATTGGGAGAGGAGAGGATTGGCCCACTGTGCAGCATGTGTGTGGAATCTTCAGCAAGGAGACCGGGGCAGATCGATTTTCTCCCTCCTGAGACACCTGCCATGAAATGACTCTCCACAAGGCCTGTGAGGATTTTCAGGTCGCTTTCGACATAAAAACGATTCAGGAGTATTTCTCCACCGAGTTCTGTCTTTCCTATGGAAACCATATTGTCAGGATTTCTGCAGTCATGATTGATTATTTCAAGGCCAAGATTGTACACGCGGGCGTCAAGCATGTTTTTAATTTCTTCATCCTCCATTGCCCTGTGAGTTCCAGTCGCTACCAGAAGACGGATCTGTGATGGCTGAAGGCCGGCTTTCACCATCTCATCGACAACAGGATAGAGAATGCCGGATTTTCCTGAATAGGGGACAGGGCGTGTACTGTCTGAAATAACGACAACAGCCTTGGCCTCAGGATTTGCTCTCAGTTTTTCTTGAACCAGAGATTTGAGGGGAAGACAATCGATCGGATTGGCCAGTGCATCGCGTATTTTTTCCTCAGAGTTGAAAAGAAGCGGCACTTTTCCCATAGGATAGATGTCTGTAGTGTCAGGGATGCCTATCGAAAAGCTTATCTGGCCTAAATTCATAAGGACGTCTTTCATTTTGAGATTGTTTTTATGAGAGAGAAATTCCCGGTCAACGCTGCCTCGAGAACCGGCCTCATGTATTCATCAACTCCATTGGATGTCAAGGGGATGGGCATATTTTTCAGCTTCATTTCCATCTGAGGATTTTTCGCCGATTGAAGAGATTTTTCGATATAAGCATGGCTCATCCCTTCGATTTCCTCAAGAGTTGTCGGGAATCCCACGCTCTCACTCAGTTTAATGAGTGCCTTAGCCACAGTCAATCCCAGGTCTTGACTTTTGGGAGTCGATGAGGTCTTGTCCGTCAATCCGTATTGTGCAAAAAGATGAGAGAGCTTTTGGAGCTGTTTGGGGATGGACGGAGCAAAAAAGACTGTATAGTAGGGATTCAGGAGAGCGCATGCCCGGCCGTGGCTGAGAATATCCACTAAAGAGAAACTCGTGAGATGAGCCCCGTTTGTGCCGCCCATCATGATGGCATAGCCGCCGAGGTCTGTCGCAAGACCCAAGGCTTCTCTGGCCTCCATATCAGACGCGTCTCCATATGAATTTTTGAGAGATGCGATAATGAGCTCGATTCCGGTCAATGCAATTTCCTGGATTTTTTCGAATGAAGAAGGTGTGGCTCCATAATAGACTTCAAGACTGTGAGCCAGGCCGTCAAAGGCGCCATCTGAGGTGAAAGAAGCGGACATGGACTGAGTCATACTGTAATCAAAGAGAGCTCGCGAAGGAATGACAGCCTCATCCACGATGAGTTTTTTCTGGTGTGTTTCGAGGTCTGTGATGTTGGAGTATTTGGTCAGATGGGCAGCAGAGCTCGAAGCTGTCTGGACGGCGATAAGCGGAAGGAGCTTTTTTCCTGTTTTCTCCAGTTCTTTACTCACTTTCCCGACTCCAAAGTAATCTTCGATGTCCCCTCCTAAAACAGCTAAAACGACGGCTGCTTTTGCAGCATCGATTCCCGAACCTCCTGAAGCAACAACCACACACTCAGGATTTTCACGCAGGAGAATTTCCTTGATCTTTAAAACATCTTTTTTTGGGGAGTTAGGTCTGGCAGAGGAGAAGGGACCTTTGACTTCAAGGCCGGTGCTCTCCATTGAATCGAGAAGAGTCTGAAAATTCTCTGGATCCCGCCTGTGGAGGTTGGTGATCAAAAGGACTTTTTTCCCATGAGGTTTAAGGAGTTCTCCGGTATTACCCAGGCAGCCGAGTCCGCACACATAGTCTTCACCCTTGAATTCACTGATCAGCGTTCTAGCTTTTTCCTTCAACTTGTCCATTTTTTTCTCTTTAAACTCTGGATTCATTAATATATCATATTTAAGACGCAAAACGGAAAAGGATAAGCTCAGAGCCGCTCACGTTTTTTCGAGGAGAATGATTGACCGCAACCTTTAAGGTTGAATATCCTGAGGCTGCTTTTTTGACTTGTTCTTCATCCGAATTTAAATTCACTGTATGACTGGGAGTTGTCATTTTAGTCAAAAAAGGTGATTTTTATAAGCTGCAAATAGAAAAATGAACGAGTGAATATGAATTTTGGCCTGATCGGAACCATTACCCATGATGAGATTACCTTTGAGCACGGTCAGCGAATCAATGGTTTGGGAGGAGTTCTCTACCAGGCCGCTGTTCTTTCCGGCTTTGGGGAAAAGGTATTTCTCTTCACTCATCTTGGAGAGGAACTCGTTGAAGAAGTCGATGAATTGATCAAAGGATGGTCCTTCCTCAATAAAGAGGGCATCCGACACGTTCCAGGTCCTGGGAACCGGGTTCATCTTCACTATCCGGAAAAGGGGGAGAGAGTTGAGGTCTTGAAATCTGTTGTCCCGACTTTGAATCCTCGTTCGATAATCGAGAATTTACCAGAGTTCGGACTGCTCGTTCTGGTTATAAATTCAGGCTTTGATATAAAACTTTCAGATTGGCGGAATATCGTCCGTTCAGCAACCTGCCCGATTTGGATGGATGTCCATTCTCTCCTCTTATCCCGAGAGCTCAATGTTCCTCGAAAGTATCTCCCCCTGGGTGAGTGGAAAGAATGGACAGAAGGAATTGATTTTCTCCAGGCAAATGTCAAGGAAATGGCGTCAATGCTCGGCTTCCCGGATAAAATTTCCTCAGAGGATGATTTTTCCAGATTTGGAGAAATGGCTTTCGATTTAGGCGTGAAAGCTGTTTTCTTAACTCTGGGAAAGGAAGGCGTTTTTGTCATGAAACCAGGAAAATCCTTGAAAATTTCCGCTCCTCAGACTGAAACTGTAGTCGATACGACAGGATGCGGTGATGTTCTTTGCGGGGGAGCGGTTGTGAAACTCGCTTCAGGAGAAAACGCGTTTAACGCAGCGCAATTTGGACTGGAATTGGCCACAAAAGCGGTCGAAGTTAAAGGCATCGACGAGACATTCACGTTTGTATCGGAATATCGAAAAGCTGAATAACTGACCGAGATGGAGCATGAACGAGAGGAGATAAAGGCCTCTCGTTGACTCAAAGGATCAGGATCTAGCAGGAAAGAGACTCCCTGAATAAGACGAAAATGCGAAATTTTTCATTTTCACTTTCGAGATTATGGTATTTATGTTAAAATAATAAAACAAGAGATGAAAAGTTCTCCTCACAGCTCATACCTATCCGATTACATCAAACCTTCCCAAATCATATACGACCTAAAAGCCACAGATAAGGTTCAAGCTCTGGAAGAACTCCTGGATGTTCTTGCCAAACAGAAGCTGATCGAGAATAAAAAACTCATTTTAACCCGGATTATCGATAGAGAACGATTGGAATCCACGGCGATCGGGCATAATGTCGCACTCCCCCATGCTCGTGTGGACACTGGAGGGGATATTGCGATTGCCGTCGGAAAGTCAAAAAAGGGAATTGATTTTGACGCCGTCGATGATAAAGAAGTCCATATCATAATCCTTGTGATCTGGAATCCCTCTCTTCCCGGTCTTTTTAATCATCTCTTTGCAGGATTGGCTCAATTCTTGATTAGAGATGATTTCAGACTGAGACTCTTTGGAGCCAAAAATAAAACCGAATTATTTAATGTTCTTTCTGAAGTCGAGCTGCGTCTTCCCCAGCAAGACCGAATCATAAGCCGTGCAAGCCTTCTCAAAAAGCTTCAAACAATCGAGATCAAGATGAAAAAATCAAGGGGAAGCCAGCGGAAGCAGCTTAAAGAGCAGGCAGCTCTGATTCGTCAAGAGCTCGATAGAGACCTCGTGGACAGGTATGAAAGGCTGATGCACCGGTACGGCTTTGCTGTGGCAGAGGTGGATGAGGGAGTATGCCAGGGATGCAACATTAATGTCGCTACAGGAATGAGCTCAGCTATAGAAGGAAGCAACGATATTTACATCTGTGAAAACTGCGGCAAGTTCCTGGTCGCATTAAAGAAAAAGAAAAAATAGCTTTCAATCCTTCCTTACATTCTCTTTCACAAGGTTCGCCGGCTTCATGAGTTTGTGCACGGGATAGGATAGCGGCGCACGACCCCATTGGGGAACGACATACCGATCGAAGAAATTCCAGACCAACAATCCATCGTCGCTCTCCGGTTCAAGAAGATAGGCCGCAACATTGCCAAGGAGCTGACCCGTGGGGATAAAAAGAGTCCCCTCTGGAAACTCTTTTTCCTCTAGCGTGTACTCGCCTTTCACCGAATTCATGCGGTGTCCTTGATAGAGTCTTTGAGCCCCTGTGATTTCTGATATGCGGAAGGATTCCACCTCTAATTTGGCTGGTTTTGTTAATTTCTCCACTAAAATGCCGTGCTGGAGAAGCTTGTGAATGATTTCAGGGTCTGCAGTCGGGATGAGATATGCGTAGGGAAAGGAGACAGACCTTTTGGGGATAAAATCTGTAAAATAGGGGACAGTGTAAGCCTTTGTCTTGTCTGTTCTTCTAATCTGTGGCCGGCTGCCTTCTTTCTGTATAACTTCCATTTCATACCCAAGTATGGTGACTTTTTCCTTTAGAGGTTGCACGTCGTATTCGACTGCAATTGTATCCTTTTCAGATGGGTGGAGTCCTCTCTGGATGGTTTTTTGATCTGCGTGTTTGATGAGCTCTGTGATTTCGTTTTTATGCGCATGACAGTATTCCAGGACCGAATGGAGGAAATAATAACAGCCCATCACTCTGGTTTTGTAGTCCGCATAAGAATAATTTTCATTCAGGATGGCCATCCGGTTTCTCAGGCCGATGTAATTCGTTAAGTACCGAGGTTGAGGACCTGAAGGCCGCCATCCCTTTTCTGGATCTCGGGAGTCCATAAAATTGCCGTAGGGAACAGAGAGCACATCGTATTTTTGTTTCAGATTCTTGTTGATGGAGGGCATCATTTTTTCCCTCATGTATTCGATCAAAGAGAGGTCCCCATTCGGATTGAGCGGCCAAATATATGTAACGGGTTCCTGATGGTAGGAACCATTGGTGGTGTGGCAGTCGACAAGAAGGAAAGGGTCCCATGTGTTCAGTATATTCTTGACTAAGCCTTGAACCTCCGGGCTTTCCAGCTTCATGCCGTCTCTATTCAGGTCGAGGTTCTGGCCGTTGTAGCGAACTCCCACTCCTTTCTCTGGGCCTGCCTGCCTTCTGCGGTTGTTGGGATTGATTTTTTCATTCCCGTCCGCGTTGAAGATGGGAGTGATGAGAATAACCAGCTTATCCAGATAAGGAGGTTTCTCCTGGAGGAGAATATCCCGGGCAAGCATAAGAGATGCCTCTTTGCCTTCGACTTCACCTGCATGGATATTCGCCTGGATGTACAGGACGGCTTTTTCGTCATGATTGAGAGCGAGTGGAGAGGAAGGACCAGGTTGGCCGATGATAAGAAGAGGGACTTCTCTTCCTTCCGGGCTCACACAGAGTGTTTCCACTCTTAGTAGGGAACTCTTCTCTTGAAGCGTGCTTATAAAATTCATCACATCCATATAGCGGGAGGTTGCCGTGAAATCGCTGGCTTCGGCCACTGTCAAAGGATCCTTTTTTTCTGAGGACAACGATGAATGGGACAAGAATGTGACGATGGTAAAGCAAAGACAGATTATCGAGATAATTCTTTTGTTTTTCATGACTTTTTCCTCTCTTGAAAAATTCTTTCCCATAAGGGATAACGAGTTTACGAGTGTATAGAAATTTGATTATCCAGTCAATGGAATAGAAAATGGGGTCAGGGCTTGACCCTAAGAAAAAGAAATGCTTCCAAACTTAAGCG
>DAOVAM010000157.1 GCA_030671065.1 Candidatus Aminicenantota bacterium | reverse complement strand
CTGGGATTGATCCATTGTATTTTCGACTCAACATCAAAGAGGAAGGAATCCCCGGCCATAACTTTGGGCGTCAGTTCCTGCAACGGAGAAATATCCGTGATGAATATTCCACGTCCGTGTGTAGCAACCACAAGGTCGTTCTCTCTGGGATGAATGACCAGGTCATGCACAGGCTGTGTCGGCATGTTGTTTTTCATCCTCGTCCAGCTCTTCCCTCCGTCTATGGATACATACACTGCAAATTCGGTTCCTACGAAGAGGAGATTCGGGTTCTTGTGGTCATCTCGAATGACATTAATGGGCTCGTTCGGCAGGTTGCTCGCAATGGAAGTCCAGGTTTCTCCGTAATCCGTTGTTTTGTACACAAAGGGTTTGAAATCGTCTCTCCTGAATCCGGTATAAGAGACATAAGCTGAGCCCGGATCATGATTGGATGCATCCACCCGGCTCACCCAGTATCTGGGATTTCCAGTAATTTTATCGGTCAACTTTGTCCAATCTTTGCTGCCGGTTTTCTTCACCCAAACGTTTCCATCGTCTGTTCCGACCCAGAGCAGGCCTTGAACAAGGGGGGATTCATCAATAGTTGTGATCGTGCAGTACTGAATGTTTCCGTCTCCGCCTTTACCGGTTATGAGTTTCTTCGGGTCGTTGGTCGTCAGGTCAGGACTGATCTCTTGCCAGTATTCGCCCCGGAAAGGAGACATCACGACGATATTCCCGCAGTGATAGATCACATCGCTGTTATGTGGAGAGACCAAAATCGGAGAATTCCAGTTCCAGCGGAGTTCTCGTTTTTGCCGACCGTATGCAATGGATTTCCTCTCTCCGGTTTTGAGGTCCACCCTTTGAAGAGGACCGAACTGGGATTCATTGTAAATATACCGGTTTGTTTTCCAGTCAAACACATTGTACATGCCGTCCCCACCGCCCACGTTCTGCCAGTCTTCCAGTAGAATGGGTCCTCCGCCGCGCTTGGTGCTGGGACCCATGTGCGAGCCGTTATCCTGAAGGCCTCCAGCCACACGATATGGATAGGACATATCTACGCCCGCTGCATAAAATTGGGCTAATGGTAAATTGTCAGGATGATACCAGTTCTTCCCTCCATCATAAGAAATTCCCATACCATGATCGTAACCGAGGAGCATGTGGTTGGAATTCTTGGGATTGATCCATAATGCATGGTCGTCACCGCCAAATCCTAAAGGACGCCTCTGCCATGTCTTTCCTCCGTCTTTTGTTCCCCAGGACGCAGCACTCAAGACATGAACAACTTTATCATCGTTGGGATCGATTATGATTTGCCCATAATAGTAGCCAGGTCCACCTCCGATGCTCTGGTCATCAGGATTCGCTTTTTTCCATGTTTTTCCGGCATCATCAGAACGGTAAATTTCACCATCGATCATCCCGCGGCTCGATTTGTCCTCTCGCAGTTCTTTGAGCCTGTCTTCATCGGACATTCCAGGCTTATTCGCGTTCTCTATGCATGTGTACAGGATGTTTGGGTTTCTTAAGTAGATAGCGATGCCGATACGTCCGAGCATTCCGCCAGGAAGCCCTCCCCCGAGTTTTGTCCAGGCTTTGCCGCCGTTTGTGGTTTTATAGATCGCGCTTCCAGGACCACCCAGGTTAAAGCTCCACGGTTTACGCTCTTTGTCATAAGCACAGGCGTAAAGAATTTCAGGGTTTGTCGGGTCCATTGCGACGTCCACCACACCAATATCCTTGCCGTCTGCTTTAACAGCCAGAACCTTCTTCCAGGCTTTGCCGCCGTTTGTGGTCTTGTACAGTCCACGCTCAGGGTTTTCCGAATACAGGTGTCCGAGGGCAGCTACATACAGGATGTTCGGATTTTTCGGGTGGATAACGATCCGGCCGATATGATGGGATTCTTTGAGACCCATGTTCTTCCAGGTCTTACCGGCATCAGTAGATTTGTACATACCATCTCCCCAGTACGTGCTTCTCGAGTTATTGGCTTCACCGGATCCGATCCAGACAATATTCGGGTTTGATGGAGCAACGGCAATATCTCCGATGGAAAAGACCTTTTCAAAGTCAAAAATCGGCTCAAAGGTTATACCGCTGTTTGTGGTTTTCCATAACCCTCCAGAGCCTGTCGCAGCATAAAAGGTATGGGGATCCTTCTCCAATACTGCAAAATCCACAAACCTCCCACTCTGTCGAGTCGGCCCGATTGCACGGTATTTGAGACTCTTCAAGAGGTCTTCGCTGAGTGATTGACCGAACACGTTAGAGGGGGCAATCAATACGAAGCAGAATAAAAGAGATACTGCCACGAATGTGAAATGATTTAAACGCGTTTTCATAATTCCCTCCTTAAAGGATTTGATGGATTTAAAATTGATAAAAATAGGATTGATGACTGAGGTTTAATCAAAAAGTTCATTCTTAGAATGATTAAAGTTAAGTGAGAATAGGTAATGATAAAGCAGAACTACATAAAGGTCAACGAGAAAATAAAACTGAAAATTAGACCTTACGAGTGAATTTCAGATAAAATATGTTCAAGGAGTGAGCGATGGACATATTAAAATCTTTCCTGACCTTGAGTGTTTATTCGGTAGTCGTACTCATATTTATTTCTCTCCTATCCCCTACTCCTTTTCTGCTAGCAGAAGAAATCCCTTTTGGAATCGGCTCATGGGATTCAGATACTCTCGGCAATCACCGCGTGGTTATCCGGGTTAACAAGAAAGCTGATGCCGTATGGGCCCACATTCAGTGGCGGAGGAGAGACGCTGATCCGGAAAATAAAAATGTCATCCTCATCGACGCAAAAACAGGAAGTCGAGTCATGAATATCTGCCGAGTGGAAATCAACAGGGAATTTGGCGATTTGATCTTTCAACCTCAAACAGTGCCCGGAGAGTATTACGTTTATTACATGCCCTTTGTCATGTCTGGCCGTAGCAATTACCCGACTGTGACCTACCCGGAGCCTGAGCAAACGGCTGACAGGGACTGGCTTGAGAGTCATGAGCTGACACAGGACAAATTATCTGGACTTAAGAAAGATGCTTTTCCTCCTGTTCAAGTTGCTGAAATCCAGTCAATCGATGCGTTCAACAGCTTTTATCCGATGGAAGTGATTGCGACCTCTGAGGAGACAGAGACGATGCTGAAAAGTCATTCTGAACCTGACTATCTGTTGTTTCCTGAGGACCGCAGGTTCCCTATCCGGATGTGGGATGACCTCCCCTTTAGATGGGTTAAGACTGGGCCCAAAAGCTCGTTTCAAGGAGATGCAGCCCGAGGGGAGTACTATGTCTTCCAAATTGGCGTTTATGCTGCCAGGAAAGCTTTAAGGGATATCAATGTCTTCTTCACTGAGATGAAATGCACCGCATCCAAAACAGTCATTCCAGCCTCTGCTCTGCGCTGCATCAATGTAGGCGGGATCAACTGGAACGGAGAGGAGTTTGATAAAGTCTGCCCGGTTGATAAAGGCAAAGTCCAGCCTCTCTGGTGCGGAATTCAGGTTCCACTGGATGCCCGTCCGGGCAAATACGAAGGAACAGTCATCATCGAGCCAAAAGGAATGAAAGAGACTCCGATCAAACTCATCATTAACGTCACAAAAGAGACCTTGAAGGACGCTGGAGACAGCGAACTCTGGAGACACTCGCGTCTGCGCTGGCTGGATTCAAAGATCGCTTTTGATGAGGATGTCGTTTCCCCTTTCACTCCGATTATGGTGCAGGGTAATTCATTCAGCTTTCTTGGAAGAAGAGTGAGAATCGGAATGACCGGACTCCCTGATCAGATCCAGAGCCTGTTCGCCCCTGAAGTGACACATATCCTGGAAGAAGGCCGGGATATTCTTTCTTCTCCAATAGCGTTGATCGTGGAGGATGAGGAGAATCGCATTCTTTCGTGGGAAGCAAAAAACGCAGCTATAGTCAAGGTAAGGCCCGGAGCAGTCGTCTGGAAAACAGAAAGCCAAACAGGAACTTTGGCATTAGACTGTAGTGCCCGGGTGGAATGTGATGGATTCCTCGAGTTTAAAGTCAAATTGAGTTCCGCCAAGGATATTAAGCTCAGGGACATCAGGCTTGAAATCCCGATCCGCAGAGATGTGGCCAAGTATGCAATGGGGATGGGAATCAAGGGAGGTCTTCGACCTGAAGCATTCCACTGGAAATGGGACCAGAAGAAAAACCAGGATTCCGTCTGGGTTGGTGATGTCAATGCCGGCCTTCAGGTTTCGTTCAGAGGAGAGAATTATTCACGGCCCCTGAATACCAATTTTTATCTCTCTAAACCCTTGAACATGCCCTCCTCCTGGTATAACAGCGGCAAAGGCGGATGCAGGATCGAGGAATCTGGAAAGGACACTGTTCTCATCACTTCCTACAGCGGACCGCGGACAATTAAAGCCAATGAAACACTTTTTTTTCATTTCAACCTTTTTCTCACCCCGTTTAAAACAATCGATACACAAAGCCACTGGAAAAACCGCTTTTACCACGCCTATAAGCCCGTGGATGAGATAGCCAGAACCGGCGCGAACACCATCAATAACCATCATGCCAATGAAGTGAATCCTTATATTAATTATCCGTTCATCCACACCAGACAGATGAAAGAGTATATCGATGAGGCTCATGCCAAAGGGATGAAGGTCAAGATCTATAACACGATCCGGGAGCTGTCGAACCGTGCGAATGAGATATTTGCGTTGCGAAGCCTCGGGGAGGAAATATTTTCACCCGGTCCAGGAGGGGGATATTCCTGGCTCCAGGAACATCTCGGGTCAAACTATATTGCTGCGTGGTTTGTCCCCCGGCTCAAGGATGCAGCTGTCATCAACAGCGGAATGTCTCGCTGGCACAATTACTATCTTGAGGGGCTGAACTGGCTGGTCAGGAATATCGGGATTGACGGACTCTACATAGACGATGTCGCCTATGACAGGACAACGATGAAGAGAGTAAGAAAAATATTAGACCGCGGTCGAAAGAATGCTCTTATCGATTTGCATTCTGCGAACCAGTTCAATCCAAGGGATGGTTTCGCGAACAGCGCTAACCTTTACCTTGAGCATTTCCCCTACATCAACCGCCTCTGGTTTGGTGAGTATTTCGATTACAATTCTTCCCCAGATTTTTGGCTTATCGAACTGTCAGGCATCCCGTATGGAATCATGGGTGAGATGCTCCAAGGCGGAGGGAATCCCTGGCGGGGCATGATATTCGGTATGACCTCCCGTCTTCCCTGGGCAGGCGATCCCAGAGCGTTGTGGAAAATCTGGGATGATTTCGGGATACAGGATTCTCGAATGGTCGGATACTGGTCTCCGTCTTGTCCGGTCAAAACGGACAATCCGCATGTCCTGGCAACGGCTTATGTTAAAAAAGACACCGTCCTGATCTCGATCGCCAGTTGGGCAGAGGATATCGTTCTCTGTAATCTTAATATTGATTGGCAAGGATTGGGAATGGATCCAGAAAATGTGCAGCTTCAAGCTCCGTTCATAAAAGATTTTCAAGGGGAAACCACATTCAAGCCATCGGATGGAATAC
>DAOVAM010000181.1 GCA_030671065.1 Candidatus Aminicenantota bacterium | reverse complement strand
CCGGGACGGAAAACGCCTCTTTTTTGGATTTAAACCAGAAGAATTCTATGAGGGGGATGAAGAAGAAAAAGAAGAGGAAGAGGAAGAGATCGATCTTTTTGATGTTGAGCAGATCCTCGAAAAGAGAGAGGTGGATGTCTGGCACTGGAATGACCCTCTTATTATTCCCAACCAGAAAATAATGTGGCCTCGTGTGAAGGATCAAACGTACACTGCTGTCTATCATCTCGATTCAAAGCGTATGGTTTCCCTCGCAGATGATGATATGCCCGTGGTCCAGGTTTCGG
Source organism: Candidatus Aminicenantota bacterium (assembly GCA_030671065.1). Taxonomy (GTDB): domain Bacteria; phylum Acidobacteriota; class Aminicenantia; order Aminicenantales; family Aminicenantaceae; genus SOIA01. The sequence continues at coordinate 4,609 of DAOVAM010000181.1, read as the reverse complement.
AAAACTCTGATTTTGCCCTGGGCGTGTCGGATGTTCCCTACCTGAAAGAGCGCACCTGGTACGGACGCCTGAATGACATTTACCTGGTCAACATCCGGGATGGATCTCGGAAGAAAGTCGCTTCCCGTCTGGAGAATCGATTTTCCTTATCACCCGGTGGACGCTATGTCATCTATTATAAGGATAAACACTGGCATCTATATGACGGGAACACAGGTTCGACACGAAACCTGACCGATAAACTCAAAGTTCCTTTCTTCGACGAAGACCATGATTATCCCTCCAAGGTCCCCAGCTATGGGTCTGCAGGCTGGCTCAAGGATGATAAAGCTGTCCTGATCTATGACAAGTATGACATCTGGCAGTTTTCCACAAAAACGGGCGAGGCATCCAGCATCACTGGTGGAGCAGGAAGGGACAAAGATTATATATTTCGTGTTCTTCGCCTGGATCCTGAGAAGGACTTCTTTGATGACAAAGAAACACTTCTTCTCTCAGCCTACCACAACTTTCAAAAGCACTTTGGATTCTACGAGTGCAAAACAGGCAGCTCTGGAGTGAAGAGACTGCTGGAAGAGAAAAAGAGGTTCAGATTCCTGGGCAAAGCCAAGAAAGCGGATGCTCTGATGTATACCAGAGAAAGCTATCAGGAGCATCCGGATATCTGGGTGAATGACAGGAAATTTGCGTCCCCGAAAAAGGTCACTGACGTCAACCCGCAAGTCAGCGAGTTTGCCTGGGGGAGTGCCGAACTCGTGGAATGGAACAGTGTGGACGGGATCCCGCTCCAGGGTGTTCTCATTAAACCGGGAAATTACGAGCCCGGAAAGAAGTACCCTGTGGTTGTCTATTTCTACAGGTTTTTCACCCAGCGGCTTCATGAGTTCAACCAGGTTGTGATTAACCACCGGCCCTGCTTTCCGTTCTATGCCAGCAATGGGTATGCTGTTTTCCTTCCGGACATCCGCTTTGATGTGGGCCATCCGGGCTATGCCGCGACAAAATGTCTTGTGCCAGGAATCCAGAAACTGATCGATATGGGCGTTGCCGACCCTGATGCCGTTGGCCTTCACGGGCATTCCTGGAGTGGTTACCAGGCAGCATTTGTCATCACCCAGACAAATATATTTACCTGCGCCATAGCTGGAGCACCTGTCTCCAACATGACGAGTGCTTACAGCGGGATTCGCTGGGGCTCGGGTATGGCTCGGCAGTTTCAGTATGAACAGTCTCAGAGCCGGATCGGCGGCAGCCTCTGGGAGTATCCAGAGCGATATATCGAGAATTCCCCTGTCTTTTTCGCTGACCGGATAAACACGCCTTTGCTCATCCAGTTTGGAGATGTGGATGGAGCTGTCCCCTGGTACCAGGGAATCGAGCTCTATCTGGCCATGCGCCGCCTGGAAAAGGACTGTGTTTTTCTCCAGTACCGGGCAGAGCCCCACCACCTGCAGAAATATTCCAACAAGCTGGACTACACTCTCAAGATGAAACAATATTTTGACCATTATTTGAAAGGGCTGCCTGCGCCGGATTGGATCAAAAAAGGCATCCCGTACCGCGGTAAATAGCAATTAAATTGTTGGGCTTGTACCAAAGGGATATGATTAATGTCATTGCGAGTAAAGCGAAGCAATCTCATAAAAAGAAATGGATTTTCTCTTACGAGATTGCCGCGTCTCCTCCGATCGCTCGCAATGACATCATCCCTTCACCTTGGGACAAACTCTAATTGTTGAATCGGAGTTGATCTGGGGTCGAGGACTGACTCCAATATAGACTGAGAGGAGGAAGTGATGAAGAAGGCAAGAATAACCGCTTTTGTGTTTTTACTTTTGTTTGTATCTAGCTTTGTATCCGCCCAGATTCCCAAACCTGAAGATGTTTTAGGATTCAAGGTGGGGACAGATAGAAAAGTCGCGGACATGAAACAGATTGTCGGCTATTTTCAACAATTGGATAAAGTGAGTGAAAGAATCACGGTTAAGGAAGTCGGGAAAACCACGATGGGAAATCCGTTCATCGTGGCCATCATCACTTCTGAAGAGAACCACGGAAACCTCGAAAAATACCGCCAGTATCAGCAAGCCTTGGCTGACCCGCGGAATATTTCGGATGAGGAAGCAGAAAGAATCATTGAGGCGGGAAAATCTGTAGTGATGATCAACTGCTCCCTCCATGCCACTGAGATCGGAGCCTGCCAGATGTCCATGGAATTGGCTTATGACCTTGCTTCAAAAAATGACAGGAAGACAAAAGAAATTCTGGATAATGTTGTCCTTGTTCTTGTTCCCATGCACAATCCAGATGGAATACAAATGGTCGTGGACTGGTATAAAAAGAACCTCGGGACCAAGTATGAAGGTTCAAGCATGCCCTGGCTCTACCACGAATATGTCGGACACGATAACAACAGAGACTGGTACATGTTCACCCAGGTCGAATCGCGCCTGACGATAAAGGTTCATAACGCCTGGCATCCTCAGATCGTTATGGATATGCATCAAATGGGAAACCGCGGCGCCAGGATATTCGTTCCACCTTATGTGGATCCCTATGAGCCCAATGTCGACCCGATAATCCGCCAGGAAGTGGCGAAGATGGGAACTTTTATCGCTTCAGAGCTGACAGCAGAAGGGAAGGCTGGAGTGATACACAGCTCCAGATTCGATGCCTGGACACCGGCCCGAGCCTACCACCACTACCACGGAGGGATTCGGATTTTAACCGAAGTCGCCAGTGTCAGGCTTGCCACTCCTGTCACGACGAAATTCGATGAGCTGTCGAACGATGTCAAACAACCTTCTGTGAAGATGCCCATGCCCTGGAAGGGTGGGAAGTGGACCTTGAGAGACATCGTGGATTATGACTATTCAGCTGCCCAGGCAGTTTTAACCAATGCAGCACGACTCAGAGAGAACTGGCTGCGGAATTTTTACAGGATCCATAAAAAAGCTGTGACCCGCACCGAACCCCCTTATGCATTTTTGATTCCCGCCAATCAAAAGGATATGTCCACAGCGGTTAAGATGATGGGAGTCCTGCAAATAGGTGGTGTGGAGATTCATCGAGCCAGAGAATCCTTTTCAATAAATGACTTCCGGTATCCTGAAGAAACATACATTATATACACAGCCCAGCCTTATGGCGGTTTTGCCAAGGCTCTCCTTGAAAAACAGGAATACCCTGAGTTCCGGGAGTATCCAGGCGGCCCCCTCAAAACTCCGTATGATGTCGTGGCACACACCCTTCCTCTTCTTATGGGAGTCGAAGTCATCCAGGTGGAGAAACATTTTCAAGTTCAAGTTACTAAAGTGGATCAACTCTCCATGCCAAAAGGAAAGCTGAACGATGTGAATAACGCATATGGGTATGCATGGGGACACGCGACGAATGATGATGTAGTTGCTTTGAACAGGCTGGTGAAAAAAGGTCACACAGTGTTCTGGGCTTCAGAAAGCTTTGCAGCGAACAGGAAGACTTATCCCCAGGGAACGATGATCGTCCGGACGAAGAAGGGACTGGTTGAGAATTTGAAGTCTCTTGTCAATACTCTGAATGTCCAATTTGAGGGATTGAAAGCCAATCCCGGAGTAAAGGCCTATGCGTTGAAGCCAGTTCGACTCGGACTCTACAAGAGCTGGACCGCATCCATGGATGAAGGCTGGACCAGATGGGTTCTCGAGCAGTATGAATTTCCTCACAAAAGTGTGTTTGACAAAGACATCAGAAAAGGAGATCTTAATCAGAATTTTGATGTTCTCGTGATTCCCGATTTGCGAACAAACTCGATAATCAACGGTATTCCAGAGGGAAGTGTTCTTCCGGAATATGCTGGAGGAATCGGGGAGATCGGAGTGAAAAACATCAAGGACTTCATCCAGGGTGGGGGCACTCTGATCACTCTAAACTCCGCTGCGGATTTTCCGATAAAGCAGTATTTTTTGACCATCGAGAACAGCGTGGAAAACGTGCAGAGGAATGACTTTTTTATCCCGGGCTCCATCCTCAAAGCCTTGATCGACCCCACTCATCCGATTGCTTACGGTTATGAAAGAGATGCTGCTGTTTTTTTTAGGAGAAGCCCTGTTTTTTCCGCAAGAGAAGGAAAGAGTGTTGTTCGATATCCTCTTCACAATCCTTTACTGAGCGGGTGGGTAAACGGTGAGAAGTATCTGTTCAACAAGAGTGCCATCGTCGACGTGCCCTTCGGAAAAGGGAAGATCATCCTTTTGGGATTTCCAGTTCTGTACAGAGGGCAGTCCCACGGAACGTTCAGGTTTCTCTTCAATTCCATCTACTACGGTGCCGCAGCGCGCACTAAGCTTTAAACGAGAAGATAAACAGGATCTGTTTCTAGTCACATAGGATCAGGGTTTGATCCCACAATAATCGAGAAAAGATGAACTCTTTCCTGAAAAATCGTATAAATGGCTAAGAATAGATTGAGGTGGCTTTTTTTTGATCTGAATTTATATTCGAATTTCCTTCAGTCATCTGTGGAGTGAAAAATGAGAAAGCAAGCTCAAATCTTTAAAATCATTATCATCACGGCTCTAATCATTCCAGCCTTTATTTTTGTCTGGGGAACGCTTCTCGCAGTTGAGAC
>DAOVAM010000176.1 GCA_030671065.1 Candidatus Aminicenantota bacterium | reverse complement strand
AAGAGAGCTCACGGTTTGTGTTGCCCAGCTGCATGGTGTACAGGGAGATTTCTTTCCTAATCAGATTTTTGTTGAAGCCGATCCGGTCCAAGTCTGAGAGCAAGGATGATTCTTTTTTTTCCTCCTCCTGTATTCTCAGTTTGAGTTGATCGATCTGCCGGGAGATGTCTGCCAGCCGCTTCTTGTATTCTGAGACGTTCTGCTGTCCAGAGATACCAAGAGAGATGATAAAGACAAAAAGAAGAAGGATTCCGGGAATGATGCGGGATCGTTCAGAAGGATTTTTGCGGAAGTTCATTATTTTTAATGATATCCCGCACGCCTGTTTTTATCAACCCCAAAATTTGGGGTCCCTTAGAGTTTGTCTTTTTTATAGAAGTAGTCGGTGGTGACCTTTCCGACCATTCCGGCCAGGATGATCATAGACACTATGTTGGGGAAGGCCATAAAAGCATTGGCGATGTCCCCGATGTACCAGACAATGTTCAGGTGAGGTCCCTGGATGTTCGCACCGATAAAGAGCAGGACGATGAAAGCAATCCTGTAAGGAAAGACGATCCGGACACCGAATATGTATTCAAGACACTTTTCCCCGTAGTAACACCATCCCAGGAGTGTTGAATAGCCAAACAGGAAAGAGCTCAGGGCAATGATGTATCCTCCAAAAGGGATGACAGAATCAAAGGCCGCGGCTGTCAGCTTCGTTGAAGTGAGTCCTTCGGATGCGCCAAAGACCGCTGTTTTAAGATACATCCCCGTGATGACGATGGTCAGGGTTGTGAGGGTGTTGACGATCAGGGTGTCGATAAAGGTCCCGGTCATGGCGATCAAGCCGTTCCGGGAAGGGTCCGAGGATCTTGAAGCGGACTGGGCGATAGCGGCCGAGCCCAGTCCAGATTCGTTGGAGAGGAGTCCTCTCCGAACACCTACGCTGATAACCATCCTTAAGGAGGCTCCAACCATACCTCCACCAACAGCTTTGACGGAGAAGGCGGCCTTGAATATGACGGCAAAGGCTTCAGGAAGATTAAGGATGTTCGCTCCGATGATGACTAGAGCTCCACCGAAATACAAGAGAATCATGGTTGGAACCAGCCGCTCGGACACCGCGCCGATTCTTTTAATCCCGCCCAAAATAACAGCCCCGACCATGGTGAAAACGACGAAGCCCGTCAGCCAGAAGGGGACTCCGAACTGGTCGTTGAAGACCAGAGCCATGGAATTGGACTGGGCCATGTTTCCTGTCCCGAAAAGGCAGGTGAAGGCCCCGCAGATCGCAAAAAACATGCCCATGAATTTGGCCAGCTTTACGTTCTTGATGCCGTGCCGGGCGTAGTACATGGGTCCGCCGGACATTTCTCCTCGTTTATTCTTGATGCGGAATCGGACTCCCAAGAAGCCCTCGGCGTATTTGGTGGCCATGCCGATAAACCCGAAGATCCACATCCAGACAGGCGCTCCTGGTCCACCTGTGGCGATGGCCGTGGCCACGCCGGCCAGGTTTCCGTTGCCGACAGTCGCGGCCAGTGCGGTCATCAAGGCTGCGTAAGGCGAGATATCCCCTTCTTCCTTTTCCGATTTATCTTTCTTCATCGCTCCGCGGAGGACCATCTTCAAGGACAGAATGAGTCGTCGGACCTGGATAAACCGGGTGAGTACGGTGAGCATGACCCCGATCAAAAAGAGGAGGACGACCATCAACGGGAACCACATGAAGTCGCTCGTCTCTTTGGTGAAAACAAGAACTTTATCCAGCAGTGAGGGAGTGATGGAGAGAATGAGTTCGAGGGTTTCGTCCTCTTCTGTGATCTCGATCTCTCTTCTCTCTCCTCCTGCCGGTGTGGCGCTGTAGAGGTCTACCCAGAGGATGTATCTTCCGAGTTCAATATTCTTGAAAGTATAGTTACCCTGCTTGTCGATTTTGGATTCGAAGCGATATTCCGTCCCAAGAGGCTCGAGCAATACAGAGCCATGAGCGTACGGCTTTCCCTTAGTGATTTCGTTAACTTGGCCTTTGATTTCGGCTGCATTTAAGTAAGAAAATCCAGATATTAAGAAAATTAAGAAAATGATGGCAGAGACTTTTTTCTTCATGGTGTCATTTATCCTCTGAGCGTTTTAATAAAATAGAGAATGAACAGGATGGCTATCGGGGTGAGAAACATTAACGAGAAGACCCAAATGATGCGCAGTCTGAAACGCGGGTTTCCTGATGCGATTTCCTTGATTGCCTTTTTCCAACCCCATATGTAGCCCACAAAGACACAGATGAACAAAGCGCCGACAGCCAGGGAGATATTGCCGAAGGCGAAAGCAATAAAGCTTAAAAATTTGATCTTGGTGAAGAACTCTACGGCTCCTGTGGAGAGGGCGGACGGGATTCCGAGGATAAAGGTGAGGGTTCCGATCACCCAGACTGCCTTCTTTCTCGACCAATTCCTCTCGTCAACCAGATAAGAGACGGGGACTTCGAGAAGAGATATGGTCGAAGTCAGAGCAGCAACGGTGAGAAGAGTGAAAAAAAGAATCCCGAAAATGTATCCACCGGGGAGTTCTGATAGTATGAGAGGAAAAATTTGGAATGCCAGGCCCTCTCCGCCGACATCCCCAGGTTGTCCGGAGAAAGCGAGAGTCGGGAAGATGATCAGTCCTGCCAGTAGTGCGATAAGAGTATCCGAAAAGGAGACCCATCCAGCGGATGACACGAGATTGTCCGATTTGGAGATGTAGCTGCCGTATGTGATCATCGTTCCCATGCCCAAGCTGAGCGAGAAAAATGCCTGGCCGACGGCGAACAGAATCACCGTTCCGTTAAGCTTGGAGAAGTCGGGCTTGAGATAGAAAGCAATCCCCTGGCTTGCCCCGGGAAGAGTGAGGGCTCTGACAGCGAGCAGCACGATCAGAAGGAAGAGAAGGGGCATCAGGATCGTAGTCCATTTCTCGATACCCTTCTTGACTCCTTTGGAGATGATGAAGATGGTCAGCCCCATCATCAAAGCGAAGAAAATAAAAACCTGGAGGGGATCAGAGCTGAAATCTGTGAATATTTGATTCGACATTTCCGCCGTGAGCTCTCCTTGGAAAGCTCCGGAGACTGCTTTAAAAACGTATCCAGCGGCCCACCCCGCCACGACCGCATAAAAAGACAGGATGAATACTCCGGTTAAGATTCCCAGGTAGCCGATGAATTTCCAGGGTGAACCGGGCTTGATGTGGTCGATAGCACCGACAGGATTCCTCTGGGAGTGTCGGCCGAGTGTGAGCTCAGCCAGCATCACCGTGAATCCGATGAAGGCCACAGCCAGGATGTAAACTAAAACGAAAACCGCTCCGCCGTTTTTACTGACTTCGGTCGGAAACCGCCAGATGTTGCCCAACCCGATGGCTGATCCCGTCGCGGCGAAGATGAAAGCGACTTTGGAGCCCCAGATACCTCTTGTGGCTGCTTCCTGGTTCTCCATTTTTCAGTCTCCTTTATCCTTGCATTTAAAATTTTCCATATTTATCCGTATCTTTTACCATAAACAAAAAATATTGTAAAAGATAATTCGGTCAGGGTCAGGCCTTATCATCGGAGAGCCAAAAAGAAGTTGCGTAAGTATCGCTTCCTGCATAAAATTATAGGTCAACTCGACGGACCTGGATTATTCATAAAAATACTCGAATTCACATTGCATATGAGGGAACTTCAGTCGCTTTTTCCGGTTGTATACACTTTTGTGACATTTTCCTGCTTCTTTCACAATACTGTTCGAGTTTCTCGATAGCTGGCAGCAGATCAACATCTCTTAGATTAACATATCTCTGCGTGGTTGTGACATCAGAATGACCGAGAAATTTCATGAGTGAGAAAAGATCAACACCGGCCTTAACTGCTCTCGTGGCAAAAGTGTGTCTCAGATCGTGAAAATGAAAGTCTTTGATCCCAGCTTCAGATCGTGCCTTGGCAAAAGCTTCTTGAATGTCGCAGTAGGGACTTGATTCATCTTTGTTGAAGACATACGGGCTGTGACCATTGTTTCTTTGAAGTGTCTCAAGGACTGAATTCAGGGCATTATCAATCGGTATATGTCTGTCTTGGTGAGTTTTCGACATTTCGGCTCTAATATGAATTTTCCCATAGTCAAGGTCAACATCTTTCCATTCCAGCTTGAGGATTTCCTTCTTCCTCATCCCGGTGTGAAGAGCAGTAATGATTATTGGCTTCAACTTTTCAGGCGAATGCTTTAACAACCGTGCTTCTTCTTCAAAGGTCAGCGTGCGGTCTCTAGCATCAACTTTCTTAATATGTTCACTATGAATGACTGGATTAGTTTCAGGCACATGGTATCCTCTCTGCTTTGCTTTGTTGATCATTCTCCGCAACAAAGAGGCATGAATATTAGTTGTCCCACGGTCAACATTTTCGAGTTTGTAATTGATGTAATCTTCAACATGCTTCGGTTGGATTGCTGATAGCTTCTTCTTTCCAAATTTCCGCAGTAGGCCGCAACGAAGGATACTTTCATCACCCTTCCAGCTCTTTTTCGTGTTTTTCACAAGTCGGAGATATTCATCGGCAAATTCTGAAAAAGTGATCTCCTCAATTTCCTGACCACCAGGATGATAGGTCTTTTTGAACTCTTCTTTGTGGGCATGTTCCATGACAAGGACTGCTTCTAATCTTGAATTAGCACCCTTCGCTGATTTGATGATTCTCTTTCCATGGCCGTCAGTCAGCCAATAATACCAATACTCTTTTCCGTTTGGTAATTCTCTCAAAAATACGCCCCGTTTCCCGTAGTTCCATCTCTTTTTCGACTTTGACATTTTTCCTCCTTTTAAATTCATCTCGTCAAAGATTTTGAGAGAGAAACACGTTGGGGCTTCAATGATTAAAGTCTTTGGGGTTTGCTGTGGTGGATCGCTTTGGTAGAATCGAAACATACGACCGTATCGTTTAAATTGAACTTCACCTCTC
>DAOVAM010000220.1 GCA_030671065.1 Candidatus Aminicenantota bacterium | reverse complement strand
CCGGTATGTCATCCAGCCGCTGGTTTTACGGGTAACGCATGTCATACAAAAAACAAAAAGGAAAGCCAGGCCTAGAGAGAGGACCATTTTCAGCCCTGTCGTGCGCGATTGTGTTATATTTTTCAATTTGTAAACTCCTTTAATTTATTTATTCTATTAGGAAAAAAGGAAAAAGGCCTTTTTTCTCTAAGAGATTGCCGCGCTGTGCTAGCAATGACACAAGGAAAAAGGGGCCTGGCCCCTTTTTTTCGTTTTTTTCGGAATCGCTATAGGTTGGCATTTTTGTCCTAAGGTTTATCGATATGACCTTTTTTGAGATAGACGATCCGGTCAGCATACTGGTCGACCGCCTTCCCATGAGTCACTACGATTACCGTTCCACCGCTGCTGTGATACTCTGCCAGGTAACCGATTATTTCATCAGAGTTCTCAGGATCAAGATTTCCTGTGGGTTCATCCGCAAGGATAATTTGAGGACGCTTGAGCATGGCCCTGGCGATGGCTGTGCGTTGTTTCTCTCCTGCGCTGAGTTCAGAAGGTCTGTGATGCATCCGCTCTGCCAGGTTTAAACGGTTGAGCCATTCTTTAGCATCCTTTTGACCGAATCGACTTCGGCCGACACCAGTAGGCATAAGCACATTATCGATGATGTTTAAATAGGGCACCAGGTGAAACAATTGGAAAACAAATCCGATGTTTTCAGCCCGGAATATGGCTCTTTCCCTTTTGCTCATCGCATAGATATCATTGTTGTTGACTATGACATGGCCTTCTGTTGGTCGGAGCATCCCCCCTGCGGAAAGCAGAAGAGTTGTCTTGCCGCTGCCGCTTGGTCCCCGGATGATAACAAGCTCACCTTTTTGAATCTGAAGGCTGACTCTGTCAAGGGCTTGGACATCTCCGTGTTTTGTCCGGTAGGTTTTGCTCGCTTTGTCCAGTCGAACCATGTTTATTCCTCTCTGAGAGTAATGGCCGGATCTTGTGCTACTGCACTCATTGCAGGGATGAAAACTGATAGTGCACACATTGCAGGAGAGGCAATGATCGCCCAGTATAATAATTGAATACGAGGCTCTATCATATTTGCTGTGACCTTGAATATCACAGGCCCAAATTTCAGGGCCAAGCTTGTTCCTACACTAAATCCAACAACAGCTCCGATCAATCCGATTATCACCGCTCTTCCAAGAAAGAGAGCAGCGATTTTACCCGAGCCGTAACCGAGTGCCCGCATGATGCCTATTTCCTGTCGTCTCTCACGAACATTCAACATGGCCAATATCCCGATCCAGGTCATGCATACAACACTCACAAAAGGAATGATAAATCCAAAGTACCGTTCAGCCATCAATCTCTGGCCTTCACGCGCTGAAGCGATGTTTTGAATCAGGATGACCTTGGCATCAGGAAGGATTCCTGCCAGTTGTTCCCGTAACATCTCTAGAGAATTTATCTGTTCGTTGTTCACAATACATAAGCACTGTAATGCTTTGATTTCATTAATACTGTTTTCCATTTTCAACAGGCCCTGGACATCGTGGAGATGGGCATAGATACGGATGTCATCCTCGCTTCCGCTCTCTGAGAGAGACTGGGCAATGATGAAAGACTTTCCGAATATATCGATCCTATCGCCCTTTCCAAGCCCCAAGCTTTGCGCGATTTCATACCCGATATAAACATTTCCCTGTTCGATAGAGAAAATCATCGGAGTTTTCTTTTTCCCTGGAGGAGATATCTCTGGCGCAATCCCGGTTAAAAAGACTTCCCTGCCTTCCCAGGTCAGTTTCTTTTGAAGGATGGCCGTAAGGTGTGCATAGGAGATTCCTCCATGAGTAGCCAGGTCATAAACATGGCTCTCTGGCATTGTGTATTCAGAGAATCCTGTCTGCCAAAACTTTTCCATATTCGTTTTTTTGGGGATAATACGAAGATTGAACCCGATATCTCTCATCAGCCGTATCGTCTCGGATTTCGAGGATTCTCCCGTTGTGAAGAAGGAAACAAATAATGCAGCGGCAATCACGACTGCGAGTAAGCTGAGAAGGAAATTGAATTTTCTCTGCAGCATCTCCTTGAGAATCAAACGAAAGGTTGTCATGATAATTTCCTGCGCGCTCGGATCAATATAAATGATCCCCCTGCAAGGATGAGCAAGATTATACTCCCCAACACATAGAAGCTCGTTTTTAAGCTTTGACCGGTTTTAGTACGGGCTGTCCCAGAAGAAGTCAGCTCATGCAGTTTTGCCGGGGAGACGCGTTCTGGATTCGGCTCTGCTTCAAATTCGAGAATCTCCTCGCTGTATTCGTCGAGAATATCTCCAAAATCTTCTTTGAACTCATCATCCTCTGTTTGCTTGAAAAGATCCAATGAGATGATGCTGCTCATTTCTGTTTTGACCATGGGGCTTTCTGCGTCAAAACCGAGATATTTAACCACATCGGATTGAATTTTCTCATCCCATCTGAGAGGAATCAGTGGCCCCATCATCCATCTTTTATCAAGCCCACAGTCGCATGATAAGCCAATAAGCGAGAGAATCCTGTACAACCTGTCCCCTGTTATTCTCTCCCCTGTGAGAAGTGGCCCAAGCCTCCGCCCTCTTCCATAGATCACTGCGATATGCGGTGTGTTGGCGAGGTTTCCGTCAAAGCCCAGACTCCAGGTCAACACACTTTCTTCGGGAATCCTTTCCTGAGGCATGACGATTATGTGAGGAGGTTTTTCTACACGTTTTGGCAGCTGGCCCATTATTTTTGCAATCTTCTGTGTCGTACTGGATACGATCTCATAAGCTCTTGTGTTTTCAGCTTCATCCTTACCCTCGATCAAAAGAACGACACAGTAGGCCTTGACTATGTGGTCTAAAATCTCCTTTCTTATACGGGAAGAGATAACGTTATGAAAGGAAGACTGCACTGTTTTCTTGAATGATTTATCGGGACCAGATATCGGAAGTACTATTGATTTCCCCATTGGTGACAGCAGGATTGCAGCGGGGAGTGATTCTATCTCCCAGAAATGGAGGTATTCCATGGCCGGGTGATTTTTTTCTTGGTCAACGTTGATTATCTCCATCTCGACCTTGCTTTCCAGGAAAATCGTGTAGGATATCTGGTTGAGGATGGAAACTGTTTTTTCCTGCGTGTTGTCTTGGATAAAACAAAACAAGCGGTAGGGATGAGGTGCCAGGTCAACGAAACCTATATCCCGGACATTATAGATGCAGCCGAACACGTTCACAGAGCAAACGATGCATAACAGGAAAAGGACTCCTGCTGTTTTCATTTTTATCAAATCAGTCACAGGCAACTGTATTTTGAAAATCTGGATAGAATTCTCTGCTAATATATCAAAATTATCAATTCTTTGTTAAGGAAAAGCTTTCAATTCATATTTAAAAAGACTCGGGACTTCATCGAGATGATCCAGCTCATCCTGAAATGTCATTTTAAGTTTTTCTGTGAATTGAAGTCAAAAAAAAATAAAGAGAGGTCATTTGTGATAAATGACCTCTCTCCTGCTTTATGACTCAGGTATAAACCAGATTTGATATTTTCTATTTATCGTACCAGAGGTCCTGGAGAATCGATGCTGTTTTGACGAATTTCTTGTTGCCGACTGTCAGGACGAACTTGTATTCCCCCGGTCCAACAGGACTGTAGGAGTAATTAGGGTCACCCATTGAGCCCCGAAATCCGAAAGATCTAAAACGCTGCATCCTCTGCTGCATTTGTTTTGCTTCTGCTGGGGATCTCTTTTGGCGCTTCGACATGTTCCAGGCTACACTGTGGAGGCCTGTAGAATTGCTTCCCTTCATTTCATTGATCTCCATGTTGCCCTTGTAAACAGTTACCTTCACATCACCTTCGACCTTTTTTTTCAGGTAAAAATAAACAATGATACCGTTGGGTTCGCTCTCTCCGGCAAAGTTGGAAGAACTGGAGTTCATTCTTCTGGGAT
>DAOVAM010000203.1 GCA_030671065.1 Candidatus Aminicenantota bacterium | reverse complement strand
CTTCTCCATTTCCTTTTCATCTATCGTGTAAAGTGCATCGAGCACTTTGATCATAAAACTGCCTGGAGCTTGTGCTTCCGCAGCTGCCTTCTCACCTGATAGACCGAAGTATGCCAGCCCGGTAGTTGTGGCTTCGACAGGATCATGATCCACTGCCAGGAACGCTCCGATTATGGCTGTTGCCGTGCAGCCTGTGCCAGTGACATAACCCAAAAGTTCATGCCCGTTGGAAACACGATAGATACGTTCTCCATCTGTTATCAAATCCACTTTTCCCGTAATAGCCAGAGTTGTGTTCAGTTCCTTTGCGAGTATAAAGGCAGCATCTGAAGCATCATCTACACTGTGTATAGAATCCACTCCTTTCGTTCGTGAGCCCTCATGGGCTAAAGAAAGCACCTCCGAAGCATTTCCCCGGACAACGCTGATAGAGAGTTCATCAATCAATCGCTTGGCCGAATCGGTCCGCAGTTTTGTGGCGCCTGAACCCACCGGATCCAGAATGATCGGAATTTTCAGTTCATTTGCACGTTTTCCTGCTTTGAGCATCGAGTCTATCCAGTAAGGAGTGAGAGTTCCGATATTCAGAACCAATGCGCCTGCAAAGGAAACCATTTCTTCTACCTCCTCTGCGGCATGCGCCATCACAGGAGAAGCGCCGCATGCGAGCAAAGCATTGGCAGTGTAATTCATGACCACGTAGTTTGTGATGTTATGTATAAGAGGTTTCTTTTCCCTCAGGTTTTTCAGATTTTCTGCTGCCTTGAGCGCAAGATTTTGATCAAACATACTCCTCTCCTTATTTTGCAAAATGATCCCACCCGACAGATGTTATAGGATGTTGACTCCCATCTGGGAGTTTGAGTTGGATATCTCCAGCTGCATCCGTGGTCCTGCCAACCTCAGTGACAGGCATGTCGCTGACGGCTGCGATGGTAGAATGAATTTGAGCCGCATGCTCAGGAGAACAGGTGATAATCAATTCGTAATCATCGCTTTCCTGCAGGAACAGCTTGTATGGATCTAGCTTGAGTTGCAAAGCGGCCTGTCGTAAATCCTCACTGATAGGAAATTGTTCTTGAATCAGCAGAGCCCCCACACCACTCTCCTGGCAGATATGTCCCAAATCCCCCAAAAATCCGTCGCTTGTGTCAATCATGGCTGATGCAAGCCTGGAGTTTGCCACAGCCTGTCCCTCCTTTATGCGATGAGAGGGAGAGTTAAAGGAACGTACCAAAGGATGCTTCTGTAAATCTTTGGTCGGTTTGGAATGAAGCATCAGCTTCAGTCCTGCTGCGGATTGACCTGGATACCCAGTAACCAGAATCACATCCTCGACTCGAGCAGTCGACCGACGCATAAGCTTATCCTGTTCCACTTCGCCGATTAAAGTGATGTCAATGAATGTGGCGTCCATTGTTTTAGTTATGTTGCCACCAATGATTGAAGCACCGAAAGGATTGAGTTCCATGATGAATCCACGATAGATATCTTTTACATCTGCAACAGGCATATCTGCTTTGAGTCCCAACGACACGAGAGCGTAGAGAGGGCCTCCTCCCATGGCAGCGATGTCACTGAGATTCATGGTCATTGCGCGGCGTCCTAAATCCAGTGGGGTAATGAAATCGGGCAGATAATGTCGGCCTTCCACAACACAGTCACATGTGACTAACTGTTCGTACCCTTCCCGGGGTCGGAAAGATGCTGTGTCATCCCCGATTCCCAATGTCACCTCTGGAGCCTGAACACCTTCTTTTTTGATGAGTTCGTGAATTCGATGGATCAATCCGAATTCTCCTATGTCTGCAAGAGTTTTGGACATGGCGTTTTCTCTATTTTCCTTGTTGCAATGCCAGGAAGAGTTTCCTTGTTGCTTGTTCGGGATTCTCCTGACAGCAGACGGCGGAGATCACAGCAATCCCTTGTGCTCCCGCCTTGATCACTTCAGGTGTGTTCTCTACAGTCACACCGCCTATAGCTATTATTGGAATGGAAATTGTGTTCATTACTTCTTCCAGAAGCGTTATTCCAGTGACAGGTCCTGCATCGTCTTTGGATGTCGTCGGATAAACAGGTCCGAATCCGATGTAATCCACTCCTTCTGCAAGACATTTCTGCGCTTCTTCGAGAGTTGCTGCGGATCCTCCAATGATCCGGCTTTCCCCTAATAATTTTCGTGCCAGTGGAATGGGAAAATCATCCTGCCCCAGATGCACGCCATCTGCTTCTGAAGCGATCGCAACATCCACTCGATCATTCACGATGAACGTCACGCCAGCCTCCTCACAGATTCGTTTCAACTCTTGAGCAGTCTCGATCATCTCTCGAGTAGAACCAGTTTTCTGACGGAACTGGATGGTATCCGCCCCTCCTTTAATAACTAGGTTAGCAAGTTCCACATGTGAAAAATGGGACTGCAGTTCCGTATCTGTGAGAACATGCAAACGACCGATGTGTTTCATTTTTAAGTCTGGGATATTTTTTTTGGATAATCTTTCCTATGTGAATTCAGTCTACTTTGTTTTGATTTCCGACTAGAAACTTATAGCACAGGTATAATTTGGTGTCAAAATCCGCGGAGCCATAAAAAATGAAGCATTCTCGATATGTTTTAAAGATGGAATCTCTTCACAATTTTCCTTCAGAATTCTTTCTAGGCAGAGTTTTTAAAGGACAAGAAAAGAAAGAAATTGAATTTCGAGACAAAAAGCAGGTTTACTTTCTTATGGAGATTCTAGACCTTTCTCCCTCTCTTCTAATACTTTTTGGTGCTCCAAAGGATGGAGCACACGCAATTCTTTTCCTGTGATTTTTCCATTGAGCCAGATTTTGCTCATCGGGAAGACTTCTGGATTCAGATGAACATTGTACATGTGCCAGATGATTACAGCCAGAAAGGCGAGTATGGCTTCGTAGCCATGGAGGATGATAAATATATCATGAATCCACAAGGGAAAGAGAGAAAGGCTGAGCTCGACATTCCACATGAAAAATCCGCTGACGATCATCACAAACGATCCCCAACCTACCGCCCAGTATTCGAATTTTTCTATGAAATTGTAGCGGCCGTACTTGGGAGGATATTCAAAAAGCCAATAGGGATGCTTGGCAAAAAAATTTTTAAGGATTCCTATCCTGTTCAGAAACCGTGTCAATCCAGCATGATGCCAGAATATCTCAAACGCATCGCGAATATCTTTAAATTTTGGAAGTATCTCTTTGAAATTATTTCTCCCACGCTGAGTGAAGATGCTGTAGAGAATGTGCCATATGATGTTGAGGATCATCATAACAGCAGCAACACGATGGAGGATTCCCCTCACGTAGAAACTCTGCTCAAGGGAAAAAAGGGATTTCAAGAACTTGATGTTATAAAAGAATAAAGGAAGTCCAGTGACTATTAAGATGAGAAAGGTGACGATGAGGAGAAAATGCTGAATCCTCTCAGCCAGATTCATGCGCAAAAAGATTTCGTCATCTTTGATTAGAGCTGTTCCATTTTTATTCATACTTTCTTTCCCCTATGAATTAATCTATGGAATAAATCTACGCTAATAAAAAGGAGGAACACGAAGATGATGCATGCGATCATGATGATATAAAATGTTTTCACAAAGTAGTCCCATTTATTGGACACTTTTTCAGAAACGACGTGAATTTTTCCTTTTGCAAAATTACTCCCAGCTCCTGGGTGACAGTTTCCGCAGGTTTCAGGCAGGTTATCCGGGTGGATCATCGATTTGGGGTTGGCGGAAGGACGGATATCGTGGAAACCATGACAACTGGCACAGTTCGCCACTCGAGATTCTCCGAACCTGGAGGCAGTTCCATGAAAGGAGTTGGAATATGTTTTCAATCGAGTAGTGAGAAAGCCGTACTGGCGAGATAAGGCTTCGTCGTCATGGCAGCGTGAGCATACTTCAGCGATTTTTGTCGTGTATACTCGAGAGTTCAGGTTCTGAGGTGAGGTGATGTCATGTTCACTGTGGCAGTCTGTACAAACCGGGACATCTTTGAGGCCTTTCTCATAATCAATCCCATGGACACCTTCTAAGTAATCCCTTTCGATTCCCACGTGGCACTTGCCGCATGTCTGGATAATGTTCTTCCTGGAAACCCGGGAGTCCGGATCGTGGACATGACGGACGTCGTGAGCGCCATGACAGTTGCTGCAGTTGGAAGAAGTCGCCAGACCAGCTTTTTCCAGGCCTTCAAAATGAATGCTCTTTTCGTATTGTTTAATGAATTCGCTGCCCCGTTCAGTTTTGACCTTTTCCAGATGGCACGCTTCGCATGTCCTGGGGAGATTGAGAGAAAACACTCGAGA
>DAOVAM010000144.1 GCA_030671065.1 Candidatus Aminicenantota bacterium | reverse complement strand
AGAATTCGGGGCAGATTCTGAGAATTCTTGAGATCGAAGTTCCCATATTTGTGCCGGATTCTCCGGACAGGTGGGGTTCGATAAAGATAGGACTTTCCTTGGAGGAGACACGGAAAGAAATGCAGGAAACGCGACTCATGCTGCTTTTGATCGGTGGTGGAGGTCTATTGATCGGAGTGGTGGGAGCCATCTTTTTGGCTCAGAGGATAACAGGTCCTTTGAAGAAGCTGGTGGATGCGACAGTCAAGATATCAAAAGGGAAACTGGCTCAAAGGATTGAGATCACTTCTCAGGATGAAATCGGAAATTTAGCCAAAAGCTTCAATAAGATGAGCCGTCAGCTTCTTTTGACAAGAAAGAAGATGGAAGAAGCCAATAAAAGATTGCTCCAGGCAGAAAAGCTGGCGTCCATCGGCCGTATCTCTGCTGGCATAGCCCACGAGATCAGGAATCCATTGACATCAGTCAAATTGAACATTCAGAAGCTTTGCCAGAGCGATAACCTGGATGATGTCGAGAAAGAACACTTGGATTTATCCCAGGAGGGAATCAAACACATGGAAAAATCCATCAAAGACCTCCTGGACTTTACCCGAGCTTCTGAACTGAACCTGGCTCAATTTTCTATCGAGCAAATTCTCGATGAGTCCTTAAAGATGCTGGCAGATTCCTTGGATCTGAAGAAGATTATTCTGGAGAAAAACTATCCGGATGAGATGCCTCAAGTTTTAGTGGATGGGGATAAGTTGAGACAGGTGTTTTTAAACATTCTTCGCAATGCGTATGAAGCCGTGGACGAAGGAGGAAAGATTTCCATCTCTGTTTTTCTTTTAAAGGAACGGCCAGAAAAGAAGATCAAAGTAGAAATTTCCGATAATGGAAGCGGAATTCCAGAGAAGGACAGGGATATCATTTTTGAGATTTTCTACACCACAAAAACAACTGGAATCGGTCTGGGCTTGGCGATTGCACGGAAGATCCTTGAGCAGCATAAAGGATCTATAAGAGTAGATGAGAATATGAACAAAGAAACTTTGTTTGAAATACTCATTCCATTGGGAGGGCCAAAATGAAGTCAATCTTAATAATCGATGATGATGCTTTGATCCGGAAGACACTCTCCTCCCATCTCTCTAAAGGTTTTGAAGTGATTTTGGCTGAGGATGGTGAGGCGGGCCTTCAAAGTTATGAGGAGGGCATGCCTGACTTGGTCATATTGGATATTCGCCTTCCTGACATGAGTGGGCTCGAGGTTTTGTGCAAGATAAGAGAGAAGAATAAAAACGCGAATATTATCATCATGACTGCCTACGATGATATGAAGACGACGATTGAAGCCATAAAGTTGGGAGCCTTCGAATATCTCGTTAAACCTCTCGACATGGTGGAATTGGATTTGACAATAAACAAAGCGTTTCAAATGCAGAGCCTGGAGGATAAGATCAGCTATCTTGTTGAAGAACAGCAAAAAGAATACACAATCGATAACATCATCGGCCGTTCTCCTCAAATGAGAGAAGTGTTCAAATTGATCGGTTCTGTTGCGAATACACGAACAAATATATTCATCCAGGGTGAGAGCGGTACCGGGAAAGAGTTGGTCGCAAAAGCCATTCACTTCAACAGTCCCTTTAACAGTGAGCCTTTTATTGTCATCAATTGTTCTGCGATTTCGGATACTCTGTTGGAAAGTGAACTCTTCGGGCATGTCAAAGGGGCGTTCACTGATGCCGTGTGTGAGACCAAGGGCAAATTTGAAATTGCGGAAAAAGGAACGTTATTCCTGGATGAAGTGGGAGATGTTTCTCCTAACCTTCAATCGAAACTGTTGAGAGTTATCGAAACAAGAGATTTCATGAAGGTTGGGGGGGAGAAAGTCCTGAAGACTGAAGCACGAATAATTGCCGCGACGAATCAAGATCTCAAATCATTGATAGAGAAAGGAACATTCCGTGAAGACCTTTACTATCGCCTGAAGGTGGTTGAGATCACCTTGCCCGCTCTGCATGAAAGAAAAGAAGATATTCCGGATTTGGTGGCGTATCTTTTAGAGAAAATAAACAGGCAATTGCGCAAAAACGTAAAGAAGGTTCCTCCTGAAGTCATGAAACTGCTGAAGAATCTCTCATGGAAGGGGAATGTCAGGGAGTTGGAGAATGCCTTGACTCGTGCTGTCATCCTTGCCAAAGGAGATGTCGTTCATGTGGAAAATTTACCGATGGATACCGGTGAAAGAAAGATTTTCACTAAAGAGCTGGTTCCTTTAAGGAAAGTTGAAGAAACATACATCCAGCACGTCTTGAATGCCATGAAAGGGAATAAAACCAAGGCAAGTCAGATCCTCAGCATTACACGTCCCACGCTGGACAAGAAAATAAAAGAGTACAAGCTGAGTGTGTAGAGACGCCCGTTTTTTTAGCCAACAGAAGCTGCCTCAGAGTGTAAACGCCTTTTACCTTCTGTAAATATTTTTTTCATGATGTTGTGTGAAGGTATAAACGTTTTTGGACTCTTTGGAATTTTGGATTTTTCGTTTGATCCGCTCCGATCTCGGGGCCGCTTTGAGTATTTTCTCTAACTTCATTAATATTTGTTCATTACATCGGATTTCAATTCTTTTTTTTCTGATTATTTGAAAAGTGGACAAATATCATCATGCTCTTTTCCCGTAAGAGAAGGAATGTATCAAAATCGAGATTCCCTGTGAATTGGCACGAAATATGCAGTTTTCTCGATGTTGAAAATCATCGAAATCCAAACAAGGTGCACATAGGTAAAATGACTGAAAAGAAAATCATTGTAGTTGACGATGATGAATCCATAAGAAAAACTTTCTTTTTGATTCTTCATGAGAATTATCGGGTCTATCTGGCCAAGGATTCGAAAGAGGCTTTACAGCGTTTTAAAAAGGCCAAGATCGATTTGATTATTGCTGATTTGAAGCTGCCCTATCTCAATGGAATGGAGATGATCAATGAGTTCAGAAAGTCGGGATATCATGGTGATGCTATACTGATTTCTGCCTTTCCTGACATGATTGATGTTGATGAACTGTCCCGGCTGTCGATCTCTCATTTCTTTGTCAAGCCTCTGGATCTAGACTCCTTAAATCGATCCATAGATTTTCTCCTGGACTCTGAAAATAATACAGAAAAAAGAGTTTAGGGGGAGATCCTGTATTCTATCTCATCTGCAGGCAGGATTACCCATTTAATCCTTCCCGGCTTATCCGTTTTTATCAAATCTACTGATCAACCTGATTTGACTCTTTAGCTAAAAATCACTAGAACTAAGGTATGCAGGAGATATGTGGATGAAGTTGAGGTTCCAAAAATTATTCCTCCCTTTTATCATTTTCGGGCTTTGTATTTTGTCTTTCTTCGGGAGAGACGTTACTGCGGATGTTCAGCCACACAGTTCGTTTTATGCCTGCCAGAAAACCTTCCCTTCTTCAGATAATCTAGAATCCAAGGAAAAGAAGACATCCGAATCTTGGATGGGTGTCTATATGAATGGAATCAAAGTTGGCTACAACTTCAATCAAGAGTTTTCTTTGATAGAGAACGGAAAACAATACACAAAGGAGGTTGATGAGTCCTGGATTAGAGTTTCTCGCTTGGGTGGAAATCCTGTGGAATTAATCACGATTCAGGAATCTCTCTACGATGCGCAGGGAAGGCCATTGGAATGCATTTTACGGACAAAAATGTCCGAAAGTGAAACTGTCATTAAGGCTGAGATTAGTCATGATAAGATTGTATTCCTTTCGGAAAACAAGGTCATAAAGGAGCTTCCTTATGAGGAGTTTTTCCTCGGAACTCCTATAGAGAAAATCATCGAGGAGAAGGGATTAACGCCGGGTCAAAAATACACTTTTAAAATACTGGATTTTATGACGTATTCACTCGTGGATACAAGCTTTGAAGTTGTGGGCAGGGAAGATGTTTTAATTTTAGGCGAAAAGTTGAATTTGTGGCACATCAAAGAGAGCACAAAGACCATAATTCCGATTTCTATTGATGAATGGATTGACGACACGGGAAGCTCAATGAAAAGCATCTCTATGACCGGCTTTATAGATTTGACATCCATCCGGATGTCCAAAGAGAAGGCTCTTGAAGTCTCAGAGAAAAATTTCGATCTTGCCTTTTCCACTATCATCAAATCCAACGTTGCTTTCGAAAATCCCCAGGAAGTTCAAGAAGTAAAATTCAAACTCGGTGGTATTTCTCCCGAAAGGATAAAGAGTCTGCCCTTTGACGGCAGAAGCCAGAGGATTCTGGAGCTGGGAAAGGATTATGCTTTGATCCAGATTTCTTCCCAGATCTTCAAAGAGGAAGACGCCTTGCTCCTTCCGATCACGGAGGAGAAGTTTAATGATTTTTTAAAGCCAACGTCATTCTGTCAATCTGATGATCCGGAAATTCAAAAGAAAGCGGAGGAAATTGTCGGGGGAGAGAAAAATTCCTGGCGGTCTGCTAAGAAGATTGCCGAATGGATCAAGAATGAAATGACATCCAACTATGACGTGGGCTTTGCGCATGCCAAGGAGATTTTGAGAAACCGAGAAGGAGACTGCTCTGAGCACACTGTTTTGACAGTTGCGTTCTGTCGAGCTGTGGGAATTCCTGCCAGAGCTGCTGTGGGAATCATGTATGGGAGAGGCATCTTTGCCTACCACATGTGGCCTGAAGTCTTTGTTGGGAGATGGATCAGCCTTGATCCCAAATGGCTGGCTGTAGATAAGAAAACAATGGAATACTACACGGATGCCACTCATATAAAATTCGGACACAGCCTTTTGGATGAAAACATTTTCAAAGAAATGGCCCAGGCGATAGCTGAGATTATAGGCCAGCTCAAGCTGGAAGTCATTGATTATTACCAGGATAGATAAATTTTTAGGTTTTCTTCCTGGATCACTCGGTGAGATTTTTTTTACGAAAGAGAGGTGTGTTTCATGTTTAAAATTCATGAAGAAACCAGAAGAAAAGATTTAAAAAAATGAATGCTTCTCTGGATTGCTACCCCTGTTTTTTCATTCAAACCCTCAAAACCACGAGGATGGTCACTTCCGACGAGAAGAAGATCCTTCAAATATTGAAAGAAGTGAGTGCAGCGCTTTCCACAATCCCTTTCAACGTGACTCCAGCTGAAATCGGCCGGGCAGTTTACTCTATGATCTCCCGGCTGACCGGAGTGGAAGATCCCTATAGAAAAGTCAAAGAAAGCTGTATCCATCAGGCTCTTTCCCTGTATCCAAAGATGAAGAGATTGATAGAATCTTCTGAGGACAGGCTGATGACAGCTATTAGACTCTCTATTGCGGGCAATGTCATGGATTTCGGAACCGGCTCCTCATTCGATTTAACGCGAGAGCTCGAGACCATTCTTTCTCAGGATTTTGCCATAAGCCACTCTCGAGAATTTCTCAAAGCGTTAAAAAATGCCAGGACTGTTCTGTATATTGCTGATAATGCGGGTGAGACAGTATTCGACCGTCTCCTTGTTGAAGAAATCACTCAGCCGGTTATTTACGCAGTTCGCGAGAAGCCGATCATCAATGATGCCACGCGAGAGGATGCGCTGCTTTCCGGCTTAGACAGGGTCTCGGAAATCATGTCTTCAGGCTGTGACGCGCCGGGGAACATTTTGAAATTTTGCTCGGATGAGTTTTTAAGTGCGTACAACTCAGCAGACCTGATCATAAGCAAAGGGCAGGGAAATTATGAAGCCCTGTCAGATGAAGAAAAGCCTGTATTTTTTCTTTTAAAAACAAAATGCAAGGTCGTTGCCCTTGACCTCGAAGTCGAGGAGGGGAGTATCATCCTGGCAGATGCCAGACAGCTTAAGAGAGAATGAGTTCGTTCTGGA